>DASUYB010000099.1 GCA_036377595.1 Longimicrobium sp.
CTGTCCGCTCTCTCCCCGCGTGGGCCGCGCGGTGACGCGCCCGGACTCCGGCCGGATGTATCGGAGCGTGACGGAAACGCTCCGATCCTGCCCGGATCTCCCGGAGTTGTCCGGGCTCCGCCAGATGGCCCGGGAATACGCACGGTTACTAGACGCGCCAGGCGACCCGGCGGAGCGCGCGGCCACGTATCACAAGCTGGGACCGCGCCTCCAGTCCGTACTCCGGGAGCTGGCCGGCCACGCACGAAGGGCCCGCGACAGTGCACCCGCTCAACTCCCCGCCAACGTCACCAGCCTCCGTGGACGCGCCCGTGATCGGAAGCACGGAGCCGCGGCTGTGGACGCCTCCACTCCGTGAGCTGACGCCGGCCACCTCGTACGGGTTCGACGTGGTGGAGTTCGCCCGGGACGTGCTCCGGGCGCCGCTCGATCCGTGGCAAGCCTGGCTGGCCATCCACGCCGGTGAGCTGACCCCGGACGGCTCCCCGCGATTCCGGCGCCTCCTCGTGATGGTGGCGCGCCAGAACGGGAAGACTCACCTCCTCGCGGTCCTCGCGGCTTACTGGCTGTTCATCGAAGCGGTGGGGCTGGTGCTGGGCACCTCCACGAAGCTGGCCTACGCCCGGGAGGCGTGGGACAAAATGCGCCGGCTGGTGGAGCGCGCCGCGGACCTGGCCGACCTTCGGCCGGCGCGGTGGACTCGCCGCTCGAACGGGGAGGTGGAGGCGTTCACGCTCCCGGACCCGGACACGCTGGAGCCGTCGCGGTACCTGATCGCGGCCGCCAACGACGAAGCGGGCCGGTCCCTGACGATCGCGCGGCTGATCCTGGACGAGCTACGCCAGCACCACGACTACGACACCTGGGACGCGGCCTACAACGCCACCACGGCCGTGTGGGACGCGCAAACCTGGGTGATCACGAACGCCGGCACGGAGCGCTCCATCGTGCTGAACGATCTACGGGACGAAGCGATCGAGGGCGGGGATCCGGCGCTGGGTCACTTCGAGTGGTCCGCACCGGTGGACGCGGATGTCCGGGACGTGCGCGCGCTGGCGGCCGCGAATCCGAACCTGGGCCGGCGCATCCGGGTGGACGCGAAGCTCCAGGAGGCGGCCGCCGCGCTCCGGGTCGGTGGCCAAAAGTTGAGCGGCTTCAAGACGGAGGCGCTGTGCATCACGGTCCCGGTGCTGGACCCGGCCATCGACCGGGGAGCGTGGGCCACGTGCCGGGAGCCGGGCACGCTGGACGGGCTCCGGGACCGGGTGGCCATGTGCGTGGACGTGGCGCCGGACGGGGAACACGTCACGCTGGCCGCGGCCGCCGTGGACCGGGACGAGCGGGTACGGGTGGAGATCGTGGAGGCGTGGGCCGGCGTGGGCGCCGCGGACCGGGCTGGCCGGGAGCTGGCCGCGCTCGTCCGGCGGGCCCGGCCGCGCGTGCTCGGGTGGCTGCCGACCGGGCCGGCGGCGGAGCTGGCCGCGTCGCTGGCGGGCCCGCGGTGGCCGCGGCACGTCCCGCTGGAGGAGATCCGGGCGGAGGTGCCGGCGGCGTGCATGGCGCTCCGCTCCGTGGTGCTGGCGCGCCGGCTGGTCCACTCCGGGGACCCGCTCCTGGACGCGCACGTGGACGCGGCGGAGCGGGTGGAGCTGGGTGACCGGTGGGTGTTCGGCCGGCGTGGGCGCGGCCACGTGGACGCCGTGTACGCGGTGGCCGGCGCTGTCCAGTTGGCGCGCGCGCTCCCGGCGCCGGTGGGCCGGCCACGCATCGTTGTGGTGGCTGACGCGTAACGGGCTCTACACTGCCGATCATGAGGCTGTGGGGCTGGGTGCGTCGTGCGGTGCTGGGCATGGACGCGCCGGCCGGCGCCCGGTTCGACGCCGCACCCATGCCCATCGATCGGGCCATCCTGGAGTGGAGCGGCAACGGCGCCACCGTCTCCCGATCGCAGGCGCTGTCGGTGCCGGCCGTGTCAAAGGGTCGCAAGCTCGTGTGTTCGATCGCGACTCTCCCGCTCGTCCAGCGCGGGCCCGGCCAGGTGGTGGCGCGCTCCCCGCTCCTGGAGCAACTGGACGCCAACGTCACCAACGTGGTGGTGCTCGCGTCCACGCTGGAGGACCTGCTGTTCGAGGGCATCGCTTGGTGGCGCGTCACCCAGAAGGACAGCGAACGCTTCCCGTACAAGATCACCCGGGTGGACCCGCGGAACGTCTCGCTCGTCCCGCCGGACAAGCCGGCGGAGGCGTGGCTACCGGCCGGCACGGAGGCCATGACGGAATGGGTGTGGATCTCCGGGGAGCGCGTCCACCGCTCCAACGTCATCCGCTTCGACTCCCCGAACGGCGCGCTCCTGCGGGACGCGGCCGCCACTATCCGCCGGGCCATCCGCTACCGGGAGGCGGCCGACAACTACGCCGCGAACCCGCAGATGACGGAGCACTTTCGCCCGGCGGAGGGTGCCGATCCGATCGATGATGAGGCGGCCGCGGAGTACATCTCCCAGTGGCGCGCGGCCAGGCGCCGCGGCTCCACGGCGTGGATCCCCCGCTCGATGGAGTACGTCCCGTCCACCGCGCCCTCCGCCGCGGACATGAAGCTGGTGGAGCTGGAGACGCGGGTGGCGCTGGACGTGGCCAACCACCTGGGCGTGGACCCGGAGACGCTGGGCGTGTCGACCACCAGCCGGACCTACGCGAACGCGCAGGATTGGCGCCGGGACCGGATCAACGACGTGTACGCCCCGTACATGGCCGCGATCAGCCAACGGCTGAGCATGGGGGACGTGACCCGGCGCGGCTACGAAGTGGCGTTTGATCTTGACGACTACATGCGCGCGAACCCCACGGAGCGGTGGGGCGTGTACTCGATCGCGCTCGACAAGGGAGTGATGACGGTGGAAGAGGTCCGGTCCGAAGAGGGTCTACCCGCGGACGGCGCGCCGGCCGCTCCCCCGGCCGGTGGCGCGGACGCCCCGGTCACGCCGGCGCCAGCGCCAGTTGATCAAGTCGCGGCCGCGCGTCTGCGCAGGTCGCAAGCGTTCGCGGACACCCGCCGGAGCGTGGAGTTCGCCGCGCTGTCCGTGGGGTTCAACGTGGACGTGCCCACGCGCACCATCCGCGGCGTGGCGCTCCCGTACGGCGAGATTGCCGCGAAGGGCGGCGACCGGTACCGGTTCGCGAAGGGCGCGCTCACCTGGAGCGCGGAGCCGTCCCGGGTCAAGCTCCTCCGCGATCACGACTTCACCCAGCCGATGGGGAAGGCCACGAACCTGGTGGACGGGGAGGCGGGCCTGGAGGCCACGTTCTCCGTGGGCGCCGGCCCGGAGCGGGACGCGGTGCTGGCGGACGCCGCAGACGGGATCCTGGACGGGCTCTCCGTGGGCGTGGACATCACGGACCTGGTGGCCGACCCGGACAACGAAGGCGTCTACCTGGTGACGGCCGGCGTGCTCCGGGAGATTTCGATCACCGCAATGCCAGCATTCGACTCCGCGCGCGTCGCCACCGTGGCGGCGTCCCGTGACCCTGGAGGGGAACCAATGACACAGCCGACCGGCACGCCGGCCGCACCCGCCGCTCCGGCGCCGGCCGGCGCCACGCCGCTCAACCTCTCGGCCGATCAGCGCGCCGCGCTCCTGGCGCTCCTGGGCGGGCCGGCGCCGGCCGCCGCGGAGCCGGGCCCCACGCCGGTGGACCCGGCCGGGCCCGCGGCCAACCCGGGCGCCCGGGTGACGGAGGCTCCGCCCTACCGCTTCACCTACGACAACCAGGGAGCGCGCCACCTCCGGCCCGGCACCCACGATCTCAGTTCGGACCTGATCCTCTCGGCGCGCGGCGACGTGGCCGCATCGGACCGGCTGGCGCACTTCATGACGGTCGCGTTCGACGTGGACCGGGCGGACGCCACCGCGCTGAACCCGTCACCCACGCGCGCGGACATGTACGTGGACCAGCGCTCGTTCAAGTACCCCGTGTGGGAGTCCATCGCGAAGGGCACCCTGGCGGACTCGACGCCGTTCATCGTCCCCAAGTTCAACTCCGCGTCCGGGCTGGTGGCCACGCACACGGAGGGCGTGGAGCCGACCCCGGGCACCTTCACCGCTACCAGCCAGACGATCACGCCCACGGCCACCTCCGGAAAGGTGGAGATCACCCGGGAGGCGTGGGACCAGGGTGGCAACCCGCAGTTGTCCGGGCTCATCTGGCGCCAGATGGAAAAGGCGTGGTACGAAGCGCTGGAGGCGAAGGCAATCGCGGTACTCGACGCGGCCAGCCCCACGGCGCTGGGCACGTTTACGGCCGGCGGCGGGACCACCGGACAGACGTTGGCGGCGGAACTGATCGCGGCGATTGCCGCGCTCCAGTTCGTCCGCGGCGGTCTGACGATGACGGACACGGCCACCCAGGTGGACCTGTACAAGGCGCTGGCCGGCGCGCTCGACAACGACAAGCGGCCGCTGTTCCCGATCATCGGACCGGCGAACGCCAACGGCCAGTCCACCGCGCTGTTCGGCTCGATCAACGTGGGCGGCATCCTCTTCCACCCGGCGTGGGCGCTCGCGGCTACCGGCTCCGTCGCGGCGTCGAGCTACCTCTACGACCGGGAGAGCGTCCACGGCTGGGCCACCGCGCCGCAACGGCTGGAATTCCAGTACCGGGTGGCGTACGTGGACCTGGCCATCTGGGGCTACTCCGCGGCGGCCATTACCGATATCGCGGGTGTCCGCGAGATCTCCTACGACCCGGTGCCGTAGCACCCGGAGGGAACTGATCATGGCTGAAAGCAAGGCACCCGCGAAGGCGACGATGGCGCCGGCCGCGCGCAACCCGGAGGGGGAGGGCGCGAACCCCACGCCGGACGTGACCATGGACGAAGCGTCCCGGTCGGTCCAGGGGCTCACGGTCCCGGAGCTGCAGGCACTCCGGCGCCGGGTGGACGCGCAGTTGGCCCGGCTGAGCGCTCAGCCGGCGGAGCCTTCGTTCGGTATCTCGGAGGGCACCCGCCAAGAGCTGGCCAACCGGGAGGCGCTGCGCGACTCGGACCCGGAGGCGGCCGCCGCTCAGGTGGTCACGTCCCCGTTCACCGGCGCGCCGGTGGATGGCGACGGCTCCCCGCGGGAGCGCTCCGGCAAGTAGCGTTTCAAGATCAAATACCTCGAGGTTTTTGAAGGGAGGTGGCCGCGGTGGCGTGGGCACCGGACTACATCACGCTCCAGGAGCTTCGGGATTTCCTGGAGGTCCCGGACGACAACACGGAGAATGACCCGCTCCTGGCCACGTACATCACGGCCGCCTCCCGGGCCATCGACATGGCGTGCCACCCGGGTGGCCTCCGCCAGTTCGGCAAGACGGACGCGCCGGAGGAGCGGACCTACGTGGCGGAGTGGCGCGCGGAGCGCGGCCGCTGGGTGGTCGTGACGGACGACTTCATGACGGCGCCCACGGCGGTCACGGCCGGCGGCGTGGCCGTGACCGGGTGGCGCGCGGAGCCGCGCAACGCGCCCACGCGCGGCCGGCCGTACGAACGGCTGGTGCTCGAAATCGGCTCCGCCGTGGTGCCGGCGTACCCGGAGTACGAAGTGGCGGTCACGGCCGTGTGGGGCTGGACGGCCGTGCCGGTCCAGATCAAGCTGGCCACCCGCCTCCAAGCGTCCCGGTTCGACTTCCGCCAGGCGTCCCCGTCCGGCGTGGCCGGCTCCCCGGAGCAAGGCAACGAACTACGGCTGTTGGCCCGGCTGGACCCGGACGTGGCCGTGAACATCGCCGGGTACGCCCGGCTGGGCCGGCCGCAGTGACCAGCGGGCCGCTGGGTGACCGCTCCCACCTGAAGCGCATATACACCCGGATCGATGATCTCAGCTCCCGGGTGTCCCGGCTGGAGCGGAACATCTACATCGGGACCGGCGGTATCGGCGCGGTGGCACTGTTCAACCTGATCAGCAACCTGGCTCAGATGGGCGGCGGCGGTGGCTGAGGGATGGGACGGCGCTACCCCGGTAGCGCAGGATGACGGCGCCACCTCATACGAGCTGGGCCAGGCGTGGACGGCGAACGGGGACCTCACGGTCAACGCGGTGCGGGTGTGGCACGGGCCCACCTCCGCCAGCGTGCTGAACCGCTCCGCCCGGGTGTGGACCACCGGCGGCGTCCAGTTGGCGGAGGTGCTGCTGGACGATGCGCTGCCGGCCGGCTGGACCACGTTCGAGCTGGAGGCTCCGCTGGAGGTGGAGGCGGGTACCTCGCTGGTGCTCAGCTATTCCACGTTCCGGTACTACGGCGCCACGCCGGGCGGGTACCCCAACGACTCCGCGGACGGGCTGGTCACCTACACATCCGGGCTGTTCACGGAGACAGCCGTACCGGTCCGGCCGACCACGGCCAGCTCCAGCTTCTACGGCGTGGACCTGGTGTACGAAGCGGGGATCGGCGGGAACACGGCGCCGGTGGCCACGCTCGTGGCGACGGTGGCCGGCCGCACCGTGACGGCCACCGCGACGGTGGAGGATGAGGCGCCGGGCACGCTTACCTACCGGTGGGAGTTTGGCGACGGGACCACCGTGCCGAACGGGACCGCGGTGGAGCAGCACACCTACGCCGCGGACGGGATTTACGCCGTGCTCCTGGTGGTCACGGACGCCGGTGGGCTGCGCGACTCCGCGGCCGTCCCGGTGGTCGCGCGCGCCGGCACGCCGGGCGGGATGGACGTGGAGGCGGTGGTCCGGGAGCTGGCCACCCGGCTGGACACCGTGGCCGGGCTCCAGGTCCACCTGGGTCCCCCGCGGAAAGTGAAGGTGCCGGCGGCCGTGGTCGCCTACCCGCGCACCATCAACTACGACAAGACCTATGGCCGCGGGTCGGACTCGATGGTGGTTCCCGTGGTCGCGCTCGTGTCCCGGCTCAACGACGATTCGGCGCTGTCCAGCCTGTCCGCTTTCTCCTCCGGGTTCGGGTCCCGGTCGGTCAAGCAAGTGCTGGAGTCCGGCGAGTATGTGACGTTCGATGATCTCCAAGTGTCGAATGCTGAGTTCGACGTGTGGACGATGGCCGGCGTGGAGTACCTGGCCGCGGTGTTCTCTGTAACGGTTATGGGATAAGGGGTTCAGCCATGGCTAAGGTACACGGCCGGAAGACAGTGATCACTGTCGATGGAGACGACATCACCGCTTTCTGCAACACATCGGAGCTGACCCGGGAGGCGGACGAACACGACACGTCCACCTACGGGCCCGACGATGCCGACTATGAGGGCGGCCTCCGGCGCGGACAGTTCACGTGTGGCGGGTTCTATGACTCCAGCGTGACCGGGCCGGCGTCCACGATGCGCGGCAAGGAAGGCACCCGGATGCCGATCGTCCGCAAGACGGAGGGCACCGGGACCGGGAAGCCACAGGAGGCGTTCACCGGGCTCCTGACGAAGTACGTGGAAACCAACCCGGTAGCCGACTTCATCACATGGTCCGCGGAGTTCCGCAAGTGCGGAGCCATCACGGACACGACACAAGCGTAGGCACGGCAACAGTTCTAGGGGGAGTCCACAGTGGACGAACAGAGGTACGCCAGCGTCACCGATCTCACGAGCGTGGGACTGGAGGAGGCAGACGTTCAACTCCCGGGCGGGATGGTGGTCCGCGTCCGGGAGCTGAGCCGCGCGGAGGTGCTGCGCATCCGCAAGGAAGCGGGCGACGATGCGCTGAAGATCGAGCGGCTGAGTCTCGTCGCGGGGATGGTGAACCCGCGCATGACGGCGGACGAAGTGGCGGCGTGGCAACGATCGTCGGGTGTCAACCGCGCGATCGGCATTGTGCAGCAACGGATCCAAGAGCTGTCCGGCATGTTCGAGGGTGCGCCGAAAAGCGACGTGGCTCGCGATGGAAACCACGGAGCTGGAGTTCGAGCACTACCTAGCGGCGAAGCTGGGCCGGACGGTGCGGGAGCTTCGGGGGACCCTGACGCAGGATGAGTGGATGCGCTGGACTGTCTACTTCGGACGGATGGCGCAACGTCAAGAGCTGGAGCGGCTGAAGGCGGGAGGCTGAGTGGCAACCATAATCGACCCCATCAGGGTCCAGGGGTTGGCGGAGTTCCGCCGCAACCTCCGCGCCATGGAGCAAGGGTTGCCGCGCGCGCTCCGGCTGGCCGGCAACGAAGCGGCGAACATCGTGGTGGACTCCGCCCGGCCGACCGTCCCCCGCCGCACCGGGAAGGCCGCACAGTCCATCAAGGCGCGCTCGTCGCAGTTGGCCACTCGGGTGTCCGGCGGTGGCTCCCGGGCGCCGTGGTTCCCGTGGCTGGACTACGGCGGGAAGGTCGGGCGAGACAACACGGCCAGCCGGCCGTGGGAGCCGGACGGCCGCTACATCTATCCCGCCTACCGGCGGGAAAAGACGCGGGTGGAGGAGACGCTGAACGCCGCGCTCCGCCGTATCGCGGATGACGCCGGGGTGGAGCTGGGATAGATGGCTGGCAACCAGGTAACCCTCACGTTCGCGGGTGACGCGGACTCCCTGACGCGCGCCATGGGGGACGTGGAGCGGGAGTCCAACGGGCTGGAGCGGTCACTGTCCGATGTGGAGAGTCAGGCACGTGCGACGGCGCGCGCGGCCGGCACATCGGAGGAGGCGTTCGAGGCTGCGGCGCGCCAGGCGGGTGTGATGGGGGAGCGGCTGGACCGGGCGTCCGGCGCCTCCTCCATGCTGTCCGGCGGTATCGGGGACATCGGTGGCGCGCTCACGGAGGCGTTCGGGGAGGATCACCCGATAGGCAAGCTGGGTGAGCAGATGGAGAAAGCCGGCACCATCATCACCGGTGTCACCGGCGCGCTCGATCTAATGATCCTGGCCAACACGGTGGCGCAAGCCTCGTGGGTCCGGACGGCCGCGTCCATGGTGGCCGCGCGTACCGCGATGATCGCAACGTCGATAGCCACCGGCGTGGCGACGGCCGCTCAGTGGTTGTGGAACATCGCCATGACGGCCAACCCCATCGGGTTGATCATCGTGGGTGTGGCCGCGCTCGTGGCCGGGATCGTATGGCTGGCAACGCAAACAGACTTCTTCGCGAAGGCGTGGAAAGTCATCTGGGACGGCATCGTGGCCTACGTGAAGTGGGTCGTGGGCAACTACCAGAAGGCGTGGGAGTTGATCGTGGCCGGCGCCAACTGGGTGATCGGGATCTTCAAGAAGATCCCCGGGCTGATCGGCTCCGCGTTCTCCACGGTGTATTCGATCATCACCGCGCCGTTCCGGGCGGCGTTCAACGCGGTGGCGAACCTGTGGAACGGCACGATCGGGCGCCTCTCCTGGACGATCCCGTCCTGGGTGCCCGGCGTGGGCGGGAACAGCATCCGGGCGCCGCGTCTGCCCACGATGCACTCCGGCGGTACCGTCCCCGGCGCGCCCGGTGCTCAGGTGCTCGCGGTGCTCCAAGCGGGCGAGACGATCGGCTCCCGGTCCGCGGCCGGCGGCCGGGCGGAGCTGGTCATCCGGTCGGACGGGACACGCCTGGCGGACGCGCTGGTCCAGCTCATAGCCGGCGCCGTGCGCGACAAGGGCGGCCGGCCGCAGGTGTTGGGGCTCAGCGGTGGCTAAGCAGGATCTCACGGCCAGCCTGTTCTACGGCGGGACGTGGAACGCCGCACCGGTCTACGGCCGGGACTCCGTGGAGATCGAGCGCGGCGCCGGCCCGGAGGGCGCGGACTCCCCGCCCACCTCGGTCAAGCTCACGCTGGACAACCGCACCCGCGACTACAACCCGGGCAACCCGGGCTCCCCGCTCTACGGCGTGGCCGGGCGGAACACGCCGCTCCAGCTCGATCTGGCCGGCTCCGTGCGCGCCACCGTGGAGGCCAGCTCGTGGCGGCCACAGGTGTCCGCGGACCAGCGGGACGCGTGGACCCCGATCGAGGGCGGCGGCATCATGCGCCGGCTGGAGCAAGGCTCGGACCCGCTCCGCTCCCCGGCGTACCGCGCGATGGTGGCGCCGGCCAACGATGCCACCCGGCTGGAGTATTGGCCGGTGGAGGAGGAGTCCGGAGCCACCGCGATCAGTTCCCCGGTCGGATCTTCCCCGCCCGTGGTGTCCGGCGCCGTGACGTACGGCGGAGGTGCCAGCCAGTCCAGCGAACGGCTCCTCCAGTTGGGCACGGACGGCCAGGTGACGTTCAGCTTCCGCACCTACAACAGCACCGAACACAAGTTGATAAACCTCTGGCGCATCCCCGCGGACGAGCTGACAGACGGCGCCATCATGCAACGGGTGGAGTGCGCCGGAGGCACCATCGACAAGTTCGAGCTGGCGTACTCCACCGGGTTCGGGCTCCGGATCCACTTCTACTCCGGGGACACGATCGTGGAGACGCTGGGCCCGGTGGCGTGGTCCGGGTTCATCGCGAACGGCGTGGAGTGGCTTAGCTCGATCGAGCTGACACAGAACGGCGCCAATATCGACGTGACCCACCTGATCGTGGAGGTGCCTACCAGCCAGGGTGGCGTCCCCACGGACACCGTGGTCGGGCACACGATCGGCCGGCTGGTCCGCGTCACCTACGGCGTGAGCGACATAGCCGGCTCCGAGATCGGCCAGGTGGCGCTGGGCAACGACACGGGAGCCTTCCCGAACTACATCTCCCCCACGAACAACAGTCTCGGGATCGGCGGGTACGCCGGGGAACGCGCCGGCCGGCGCGCGCTCCGGCTAGGCGACGAAGAGGGCGTCACGGTCACGATCATCGGGGACCCGGACGACACGCCGCGGATGGGCCCACAGCCGGCCATCACGTTCATGGAGCTGATCCGGGAGTGCGTCCGGACCTGTGACGGACTGCTCTATGAGCCGATCGACGCGCTGGAGCTGGCCATCCGGACCGGCCGGGACCTCTACAACACGGACCCGGTGCTCACCATCCCGTTCAACAACGGCGGGTTGAGCCACCCGCTGGTGGCCGACACGGGCGACCGGACCACCCGCAACGACGTGACGGTCAAGAGACGCAACGGCGGGACCGCACGCGCGGTCCAGACGAGCGGGCCGCTCAACGTGAACGCGCCGGGCACGGACCCGGAGGGCGTGGGCCGGACCACCGGCTCCGTGGACGTGAACACGGACGTGGACTCCGTGCTGGTCGACCACGCGAACTGGCACCTCCGCCGCGGCACCGTGGAGGAGCCGCGCTACTCCGCGGTCACCCTCGATCTCGATAGCCAGGATGGGCTGGCGCTGATCGCGGCCGTGGAGGCGCTGGAGATCGGGGACCGGTTCGAGCTGTCCGGCGTGCCGGACGTGCCGGACAACCCGGTCCAGGTGCTCCTGGGTACCCGGGAGGTGCTGGGCACCCACCGGCGCATGGTCACGCTCAACGGCGTGCCGGCGTCCCCGTGGGAGGTCGGCATCGTCGCGGCCAACGACGGCTCCACGGACGTGCGCGGCCAGCGCGTGGCCACCCTACTGTCCACATTGGACGGTGGCGTCAGCAACAGTGCCACCGCGCTGGTGATCGATTCCGGCGGCGTCACCTGGACCACGGACCCGGACGACTGGGACCCGGCGCGCAACGGTGGCGGGATGTTCCTGAAGCTGGCCGGGGAGCTGGTCCGGGTCACCAACATCACGGGCGCCGGGAGTGCGTGGACGCTCACCGTGGTGCGCTCCGTGAACGGCGTTGTGAAGGCTCACGCGGACGGCACTCCGGTGCGGTTCGCCTATCCCCTGGCGGTGGCACTGTGACAGCACCCAACATCCCGGCCGGCGCCGTGCTCCTGGCGGAGCGGCTGAGCCCGTGGGAGACAGCGATCAACGGCAAGATGTCCGGGCTGCTGGTAGCCAAGAGCGTGGACACCTCCCGGGCGAACACGGCCACGTACGCGAGTGATCCTCACCTTTCGGTGGCGGTGGCCGCGAACGCCGTGGTGGACGTGGAGGTCCACGGGCTCTACCAAGCGGGCGCCACCGGCCAGATGAAGTTTCAGTTCACGTTCCCGTCCGGCGGCCAGATGGACGCGGCATCGTGGCGCTACGACCCGGGAACGGACGAGTGGGCGGCCGTGGTGGGCCTGCCCGGTAGCTCCCCGCTCCAGTTCGTGACCGGTCTGATCGGCACTGGGGGGAACGTCCCGTTCACGCTGAGCGCGACACTGTTCAACGGGAGCAACGCCGGCTCCCTGGTCCTACAGTGGGCTCAGACAGTCTCGAACGCCACCGCGACGATTCTCCGCCGCGGAACCAAGATGCGCGTGACGAGCGCAGCGTAGGGGGATAGATGGCCGTCGCTGAGTATTACGCGTGGAACCGGGCCGGACGGCCGGTGCTCCGGCCGCGCTGGCTCACGGAGGTGAAGGCGGCCGCGGCGGCGGCCGGCGTGCCGTTCCTGGGGGACCTGGGGAGCGACAACTACGCGCATCTCCAGAACCCGTTCCCGCAGGATCACTGCCCGTTCTCGTATACGGAGTGGCCGGTCCAGCTCACCGGGTACTGGATCAACGCCATCGACCTGGGCGCCGGCCCGTGGTTCTGGGCGTTCCTGGAGCGCGCGCGCGCCGGGGAGTACCCGTGGCTGAAGTATGTGAACGCCTACGGGATGAACTGGTCCTGTCGGCGGAACTACTTCCGCGACTCCGTACCGTCGTCCGACACGCACTGCCACATGTCCGGCCGTACCGACATGTTGGACGCACCGATGGGCCGGAGCCCGTTCGTAGCAACGCCTCCAGCTCCTCCGAAGGATGGGAACCGTTACATGACAACGATTTACCACAAGGACGGGACCGGCGCCGGGCCCGACAACCCGGCTCTCTACGCCATGGCCGGGGAGTCCCCGGGCACGCCGGCCAACTGGCTGGAAACCTACGATTACCAGTTCGCCGTGGACCTGGTGCTGATCCACCACCCACCGGCGTACGCCCGGGCCCGGACGCTGTCCGTGGACACCTGGGACACGTGGAAGGCTGCGTACCTGGCGCCGCTGTCCACGGACGAGGTGGAGCCGGTGGAGCCCGTGGGGGACCAGCCGGCCGCGCTCAGTGGGGTGGCGTCCGATGAACGGTAAGCCGGCGCCGATCGAGCGCAAAGTCACCTGGGCGACGCTGGGCGCCTACCTCGGGACCACGGCCGGGCTGGCGGTGCTGGAGGCGGTCACCGCTCAGCCGGTGCTCGTCACGCCGCTCCCGGACATCCTGGAGCCGTTCGTGCTCGCGCTCGTCCCGGCCGGCGTGTCGTTCCTGGCCGGCGTCCGGGCGAAGCACACGCCGCGGCCGGACCTCCCGCCCGGCGACGGAAGCACACCCGGGACACGCTGAACACAGGCCGGCGGCCGCCCGCATCCCCCGCGGGCGGCCGCCTTCGTCGTCTCTATGACCAGTCGTCCCAGGAGCGGTGGAGCCGCTTGTGCGGCGTGTTCCGTGGCTCCGGGAGCCGCACCCGGCACGCGCCATCGTGGCCGTCCACGAGCGTGCACGGGAGCGTGGACAGCCGGCGCCGGCACGGGCCCGGCGCCGGCCGGGGAAGCGGGCGGGTGATGTCGTCCAGCTCCCGGACGCCGCGGCGGAGCGCGAACACGATGCCGGCCGCGGCCAGCAGTAGGCCAATGATCATGATGCCGCCGGTCAACCGGATGTAGTCGGATGCGTCCATAGCCTTCTCTCGATCTCTTCGGGGTCCGGGTACTCCCCGGCCATCACCATCAGGTCCCACAGCTGGCGCCGGCCGGCGCGCTCGATCCCCCGGACCAGGTGGAGCTTGACGGGCTCCTCGTGGGGGAGGTCCCGGCCGGCGGCCGCGTCCGCGCGGTCCCAGCCGGCCAGGTACCCCTGTGCCCACGCGCTCAACTCTTCGGGCGACACGCCCAACACTCCGGCTCCGGGCACGGCGGGAGCTGCTCCAGCATGGCCCGATGTGTGGCGCACAGCCGGACGCCCGGCCGGCACCATCGGCACTCCCGGATCTCCGCGGCCAGCTCCGCAATGATCAGATCCTCAACCGCCAGATACAGGGCCAAAAGCACCATGTGATCAAGCACGATAATCACCGTTATCGTGCATCCACCGGCGTGGAGCCGGTGGCGCACTCGTGGCAGGACACCGGGCACCTGAGCGTCACCCGGTGGTATCGCTGGTACGCCTCCCGCTCGTCCAGTTCGGCATCGTCCGCGGCCGCGGCGGCGTTACGGTCGGCGGCCTCCGCCACGCTGGCGCGCTCCTCCGGCGTGAGTTCGGCATCCTCCGCGGCCGCCGCTTCGTCGCGTTCGCGCTCGTCGTCCACCTCATCGGCCGTGAGTCCCATCCGGTCCAGCTCCGCGGCGAACGCCACGTGGATGTCCTCGGTGCCGTGGGGAAGCTCGTCCCAGGAGAACAGGCGCGGGCCGATGGGCCCGAACGCGTCGTCCAGCTCCTCTGCGGTCACCTTGCTCGGGATGTGTGCGGCCAGCGCGGCGACGATGCGCTTGGTGGCGTCGTCCCACAGGTCGATGGACACGCCGGCCAGCTCGTCCGCGGCGCGCCGCGCGGCGCGCCGTGCGTAGGTGCGGCGGGTGGCGTCCACCCGCGCCTCATCGGTAGTCATGGCCGGAGACGCTACACCCGCGTGTCCACTGTTGCCAACAGTTGACACGGGAGCGTAGTGTCCCCCTCGTGCCGATCATTCCGGGCCCGTCGCGGCCGTATGACGTGGCGCGCACCTACCTGGACGAGCGCGCCGGAGCGGGGGAGCCGCTGGCTCTGTGGAGGGACGACTGGTACACCCATCGGGGCGCCGTCTGGGAGCCCGTGGACCGGCGGGACGTGCGCGCGGACCTGGTGCGGTGGCTGGACGATGCGGAGATGCTGGCGGACGGCCGGCCGGTCCCGTGGGGGCCCATCCGTGACAAGACGATCACGGACATCCTGGCGTTGCTGGGGGACCTGGCACTCCGCCGGGCCAGTGAGGGCCCCACCGTGGGGATGTTCCTGGCGGACGTGTGGCTGAACGCGGACATGGAGCCGCGGGAGTACACGCCGGCCGTCTGGAACACCTCGGTAGCCAGCTACCGGTGGGACGTGCGCGCGGAGTGCCCACGGACGCTGGCGTGGCTATCGGACATCCTCTCCGCCGCGGACGTGGAGGTCCTGCGTCAGTGGCTCGGATACCTGGTGTCCGGGCGTACGGACCTCCAGAAAATGCTGGTGATGATCGGGCCACCGCGCTCCGGAAAGGGGACGCTGCTGTGGCTCATGGAGGAGCTGTTGGGGCCCGGCTCCACGGCCAGCGTGGCGAAGCTGAGCGTGTTCGCGGAGACGTTCGGGCTGGAGTCGTTCCTGGGCAAGCGACTCGTGGTGATGCCGGATGTGCGGTGGACCAGCCAGCACACGGCGGACGCCGTGCCGGAGATTCTGTCCATCACCGGGTGCGATGCCCGGGACGTGAACCGTAAGAACAAGACCACCTGGCATGGCCGCCTGGCCGTCCGCTTCGTGGCCGCGTCCAACGACACGCCATCCATGGCGGACGCCTCCGGCGCGCTGGCCGGCCGGATGATCACCATCACCATGTCCAAGAGCTTCCTGGGCAAGGAGGACCCGGCGCTCCGGGACGCGCTCCGGGAGGAGCTGCCGGGCATCCTCCAGTGGGCGCTGGGTGGTCTGCGGGAGCTGGAGCGCGCCGGCCGCTTCGTGGAGTCCCAGGAGTCCGTGGAGGCGCGCGAAGAGATGCGCCGGAGCGCGAACCCGCTGTTCTTGTTCATTGAGGATGACTGTGTGAAGGGCCCGTACGCGTGCGTACTGCTGGACACGCTCTATGAGCGGTACGAATCGTGGTGCCGAAAGTGGGGCTATTCAAGGCTTCCCGCACACATAGTCAGCCGTCAATTGCAGAACACCTATCGAGGGGAGATCACCACTGAGAGAGTCCGCAGACCGTCAGACGGTGTCAGAGTTCGTTGGCTGCGTGGGGTTACCCTCCGGATGGACCCGCGGTACTCTCAGGGCCCGCTCACGGGGATCTTGTACCTGGAGCCTCCTGTCCCGGATGAGCCTGTCCCGGATCCTGTCCCGGATGCTGTCCCGGATGAATATGGGCCCTGAGCTGGCCTGTCCCGGATAACCCGCATGAATTGAGCCAACTACGCGTGGCGCGCGCGCGCGCGTGCACGCATGCGCGCCACGCGCGCGCGTTCTACTAACTCTTATCTGTTAAGTCAACAAAAGACGCACCGAAAGGAAGCAACATGGTAGCCACACGGAAGGTTGCGAAGGCAGCGACCACGCCCACGCCGGCACGCCCCGTCGCACCCCTGGCGCTCGATCGCAACACCCAGCGCGCTCTCCGGGAGCTGCGCGCGCTCCGGGCCGACCGGGACGAGCTGGACCAGAAGATCAAGGACCGGGAGAGCAAGATCAAGGCGGCCATGGGTGCCCACGAGGAGGCCAGCGTGGGCGGCGTGGTCCAGGTGACGTGGAAGGCCGCGCTCCGTCAGTCGATGGACCAGACGAAGCTAAAGGAGAACTACCCGGACGCGGCCGCGGCGTGCATGAAGCAAGCCTACGTGCGCACGTTCAAGATCCTGGGTGACGCGTGAGCGGCAAGCGCTCCCGGCCGATCGAGGCTCCGGCGCCCGGGGAGTCCAGCGGGTTCGGGTGTGACCTGGCCTTCAGGATGCTGTGTGCGTTCGTGGAGCTGTGCGTGATCATGACGGGTGTGATCATCGTGGGTACGCTCCTGGTGTGAGCGGTACGGACTGGAGCCGGGGATCCACGCGCGCGTGGCGCAACACCCGCTGCCGTACGTTCCGCGCACGTGGAACCGTGTGCCAGCTACGGATACCGGGGGTGTGTACGCACGTGGCCACCCAGGTCCACCACACGAAGGGCCGGCGCCGGACCGGGGACGATCCCCGGTTCCTGGTGCCGGCCTGTCGTGCGTGCAACCTGGCGACGGGTGACCCGGGCGACCACGGCCCGGACCCGGCTCCGCGTCCCCGAACAAAGTGGTGATCATCAATGTCTGACTCGATCAGCGGTGGATTTTCCCCATCGAGGGCCGCCCCGGACAC
>DASUYB010000100.1 GCA_036377595.1 Longimicrobium sp.
GTCAATGCTTGACACTTAAAATTCATAGGTCTAAAGTTACGGCGCGCTCGAGCGAGGCGACGCACGCCGCGCAGGACGGCGCCAGGAGAGCTGGATGAAGATCGCGTGCATCGGCGGCGGGCCGGCGGGGCTGTACTTCGCGCTGCTGATGAAGAAGGCGGACCCGCGCCACCAGTTCACCGTGCTGGAGCGCAACCGCCCCGACGACACCTTCGGCTGGGGCGTGGTCTTCTCCGACCAGACGCTGGGCAACCTGCGCGCGGCCGACGAGGAGAGCTACCGCCGCATCACCGAGAGCTTCGCCCACTGGGACGACATCGACGTCCACTTCAAGGGGCGGACGATCACCTCCGGCGGCCACGGCTTCAGCGGCATCGCCCGCAAGCAGCTTCTCCACATCCTGCAGGAACGCGCCGCCGGGCTCGGCGTCGACCTCCGCTTCGCCACCGAGATCCCGTCTCCCAACTCTTTGATGGAGATGGGGTTGGGAGATGCGGACCTCGTCGTCGCGGCGGACGGCGTGAACAGCGTCACCCGGCGCACGTACGCGGGGCACTTCCGGCCCGACCTGGACGTGCGCACCGCGCGCTTCGTGTGGCTGGGGACGACGAAGCGGTTCGACGCCTTCACCTTCATCGTCGTCCAGAACGAGTGGGGCGTGTTCCAGGTGCACGCCTACCGCTTCGACGAGCGGCAGTCGGCGTTCATCGTGGAGTGCGACGAGGCCAGCTGGCGCGCCGCGGGGTGCGACCGCATGGGGCACGCGGAGACGATCGCGTTCTGCGAGCGGATGTTCGCGCCGTGGCTGGACGGGCACCCGCTGATGAGCAACGCCGCCCATCTCGCGTCACCCTGGCTCACCTTCACGCGGGTGGTGAACGAGCGCTGGCACTTCCGCCTCCCGCCGGACGAGACGGGCCGCGCGCCGCACGTCGTGTTGGTGGGCGACGCGGCGCACACGGCGCACTTCTCCATCGGCTCGGGGACCAAGCTGGCGATGGAGGACGCCATCGTCCTGGCCCGCGAGCTGAACGCGCGCGCCTGTATCGGCGAGGCGCTGGACGCGTACGAGGCGGAGCGGAAGCTCGACGCGGTGCGGCTGCAGAACGCCGCGCGCAACAGCATGGAGTGGTTCGAGAACGTCCGCCGCTACGTGCTCCTCGAGCCCGAGCAGTTCGCCTACTCGCTGCTCACCCGCAGCCAGCGCGTGAGCCACGAGAACCTGCGCCTGCGCGACGACGCGTACCTCTCCGGCGTGGAGCGCTGGTTCGCCGCGCGCTCGGGCGTCGAGGGAGACGCGCGGCCGCCGATGTTCACCCCCTTCCGGCTACGGGGGTTGGAGCTCGCCAACCGCGTGGTGGTGAGCCCGATGGACATGTACAGCGCCGTGGACGGCACGCCGAACGACTTCCACCTTGTCCACCTCGGCGCGCGGGCGCTGGGCGGGGCGGGGCTGGTGTTCACGGAGATGGTGTGCGTGTCGCCCGATGGCCGCATCACCCCCGGCTGCACGGGGATGTGGGCGCCGGAGCACGTGGATGCGTGGCGACGAGTCGTCGAGTTCGTGCACCGCTGGACGCCCGCGAAGATCTGCCTGCAGCTGGGCCACTCGGGGCGCAAGGGCTCCGTCTGCTGCCCGTGGGAGGGGGGCGACGTGCCGCTGCCGGAGAACAACTGGGAGGTGATGGGCCCGTCGCCGCTTCCCCACGGCGACGGCTGGGCGATGCCGCGCGAGATGACGCGCGCCGACATGGAGCGCATCATCGCCGAGTTCGTGCGGGCGGCGGAGATGGGCGGGGCGTGCGGCTTCGACATGCTGGAGCTGCACTGCGCGCACGGGTATCTCCTCTCCTCCTTCATCACCCCGCTGGCCAATCGGCGGACGGACGAGTACGGCGGCTCGCTGGAGAACCGGCTCCGCTTCCCGCTCGAGGTCTTCCGCGCGATGCGGGCGGTGTGGCCGGAGGAGCGGCCGATCTCCGTGCGCATCTCCGCGACGGACTGGGTGGAGGGGGGGATCGATGGGGGGGAGTCGGTGGAGATCGCGCGCGCGTTCGCCGAGGCCGGCGCGGACGCCATCCACGTCTCCACCGGCCAGACGAGTCCCGACGCGAAGCCGGTGTACGGGCGCGCGTACCAGACGCCGTTCAGCGACCGCATCCGCAACGAGGTGGGGGTGCCGACCATCGCGGTGGGCAACATCACCGAGTTCGACCAGGTGAACGCGATCGTGGCCGCCGGCCGCGCGGACCTGTGCGCGCTGGCCCGCCCGCACCTGGCCGACGCCGCGTGGACGCTGCACGCCGCCGCCGAGCAGGGATGGACGGAGCAGTGGTGGCCGCCGCAGTACCTCACCGGCAAACAGCAGCTCGAGCGCACCCTCGCCCGCAAGGCCGCGCAGGCGGCGGAGCTGGCGGGGGGTGGGATTTGAGCGCGCAGACTGCTCCGGAGACGGGCGGCGGTTCACAGGCGGGTAAACCCGCGGCTGGAACATTGGGAAGCCTGCAAACTGCGCAGGCTTTTCGGTGCGAGGATGGCGGCGAGACGCGACCATCTTTCAATCGCAGCCTGCGCAGCAGGCTTCCCATTTTTCTAGCCGCGGGTTTACCCGCCCGGACGAATATCGCCGAGCGCATCTGTGCAGAGTACGTGAGGCAGCTCTGACCGAATCGAGATACCTCGCCGGGCACCACGCCGTCGTCACCGGCGGCGGGCACGGGATCGGCGGCGCCGTCGCGGAGGCGCTGGCGACGCTCGGCGCGTCGCTGGCGCTGCTGGGGCGCGACGTGGCGCGGCTGGAAGCGCAGGCGGCCGCCCTGCGCGAGCGCGGCTGCGACGCCGCCGCGTTCGCGTGCGACGTGGCCGACGAGGCGGCTGTGGAGCGCGCCTTCGCCGCCAGCCGCGAGCGCTTCGGCGACGCGCACGTGCTGGTGAACAACGCGGGGCAGGCGGAGAGCGCGCCGTTTGCCGAGACGTCGCGCGAGCTGTGGGAGCGCATGCTGGCGGTGAACCTGACCGGCACGTATCTCTGTACCCGCCAGGCGCTCCCGGCCATGCTCGCCGCGAAGTCCGGCCGCATCGTGAACATCGCGTCGACGGCGGGGCTGCGCGGATATCCGAAGACGGCGGCGTACTGCGCGGCCAAGCACGGCGTCGTCGGCCTCACCCGCGCCTTGGCGCTGGAGACAGCGAAGTCCGGCATCACCGTGAACGCCGTCTGCCCCGGCTACACCGACACGGAGATGGCGCAGCGCGCGGTGGACGGCATCGCGTCGGCGCTCGGGAAGACGCAGGACGAAGCGCGGGCGATGATCGTGCGCGTGAACCCGCTCGGCCGCCTGATCGCGCCGGAGGAGGTCGCCGCCACCGTCGCCTGGCTCTGCTCGCCCGAGGCGGCGGCGGTCACCGGGCAGTCCATCGCCGTCGCCGGCGGCGAGGTGATGTAGATGGAACAAAATCGGAAGGAAGTGCTGGTGCGTCCGACGCGGATCGCGTGCGGACGCGGCGATAGATCCTTCGGCCTGCAAGCTGTTGCGCGGACGCTGATTACGGTCTGGCCGGCCTCAGGATGACGTCAGCCGAGTTCCGGTGTGAATCGTCGAAGAGCGGCCGCGCGTTCGTCGGCCAGGACACTGGATGCCGGACCCGCAGTCTCGCAGGGACTTTGTGCTGTTGTTGCCGCGAATTCATTCGCCCAGCCCAATCCACCGGGCGCGGACGAATCTCCCGAATCACCCTGATCTCAACCGCATGACGACGAAGCTGCTCGCCGCCGATCTCCATCCCACCTCCTTCCACTGGCGCGTGGAGGGGCCGGTGGCCGTGGTCACGCTCAGCCGGCCGGAGCGCAAAAACCCGCTCACCTTCGAGAGCTACGCCGAGCTGCGCGACACCTTCCGCCAGCTCTCCTTCGCCACCGACGTGAAGGTGGTGGTCATCACCGGAGAGGGCGGCAACTTCTGCTCGGGCGGCGACGTGCACGAGATCATCGGGCCGCTAGTGAAGATGAAGGAGGAGGGGCGGATGGACGACCTCCTGGCCTTCACACGCATGACCGGCGACCTGGTGAAGGCCATCCGCGGCTGCCCGCAACCCGTCATCGCCGCGATCGACGGCGTGTGCGTGGGCGCCGGCGCCATCCTGGCGATGTCGAGCGACCTGCGGCTGGGCACGGCGCGCAGCAAGGTGGCGTTCCTGTTCACGAAGGTCGGCCTCTCCGGCGCCGACATGGGCGCGTGCGCCATGCTGCCGCGCATCGTTGGGCAGGGGCGCGCCAGCGAGCTGCTGTACACGGGCCGCTCGATGGGCGGCGAGGAGGCCGAGCGCTGGGGCTTCTACAACCGCCTGATCGAGCCCGACGCATTGCAGGACGAGGCGATGGCGCTCGCGCGCGACCTCTGCGCCGGCCCCACCTTCGCGCACGGGATGACGAAGCGCTGCCTGCACCAGGAGTGGGCGATGGGCGTGGACGAGGCCATCGAGGCCGAGGCCCAGGCCCAGGCCATCTGCATGCAGACCGAGGACTTCGCGCGTGCGTTCCGCGCCTTCGCGGCGAAGGAAAAGCCGGTGTTCCAGGGGAATTGAAGTGCTGAGTGCTGAGTGCGCCGCGAGATCGCGCCCTCTCCGGCTCGCTTAGGCTCGCCACCTCTCCCGTACCGGGAGAGGTAGCCGCACGACCATTCGTGCGGATCGCGACGGATGGTGCTCACCACGCCGATGGAGTCCGCGAAGGCGGACTGCGTGTCGTTGTAGCCGCGAGTTCACTCGCATCGTCTCGATCACCAACCACCTCCCCCATCTTTTCGTCCTCGCGCTGAATGCCTGACCGCACCTTCCTCCGCTGGCCTTTCTTCGACGACGCGCACCGCGAGATGGCGGCGCGGCTGGCGGAGTGGGCGGCGCGCGAGGTGGCGCTGCCTGCGCATCCGGCCGACGGCGGCGTGGACGACGCCTGCCGCGCGCTCGTGCGCCGGCTCGCGGACGGGGGATGGCTGCGCTGGGCCGTGCCCGCGCCGTACGGCGGCGCGCTGGAGCGGCTCGACGTGCGCTCCCTCTGCATCGCGCGCGAGACGCTGGCGTACCACTCCGGGCTGGCGGACTTCGCGTTCGCCATGCAGGGCCTTGGCTCGGGGGCCATCTCCCTGTTCGGGTCGGATGATCAGAAGCGGCGCTGGCTCCCCTCCGTCGCGTCGGGAGATGCAATCGCCGCGTTCGCCATCTCCGAGAGCGAAGCCGGCTCCGACGTCGGGGCGATGACGACGACGGCGCGGCAAGATGGTGACGGCTTCGTCATCGACGGCGCCAAGACGTGGATCTCCAACGCGGGGATCGCGGACCGCTACGTCGTGTTCGTGCGCTATCCCGAGGCCGGCGAGCGGGGATTCGCCGCGCTGGTGGTGGACGCGGACAACCCCGGGCTTCGCGTGGCCGAGCGCATCGACGTCACCGCGCCGCACCCGCTGGGGACGCTGGAGTTCGACGGATGCCGCGTCGGCGCGGACGCGCTGCTGGGCGAGGCGGGCGGGGGAATGAAGGTGGCGCTGGGCACGCTCGACGTCTTCCGCTCCACCGTCGGCGCGGCGGCGCTGGGGTTCGCGCGGCGCGCGCTGGACGAGGCCGTCGCGTGGACGGCCGGGCGCCGCGTGTTCGGCATCCCCCTGGCCGAGCACCAGCTCACGCGCGCGGCGATCGCGGAGATGGCCGTGGACGTGGACACCAGCGCGCTCCTCGTGTACCGCGCCGCGTGGACGCGCGACGCCAGCGCCGCGCGCGTCACCCGCGAGGCGGCGATGGCCAAGCTCCACGCCACCGAGGCCGCCCAGCGCGTGGTCGACCGCGCCGTCCAGCTCCTCGGCGCGCGCGGCGTGGTGCGCGATTCCGTCGTCGAGACGCTGTACCGCGACGTGCGCGCGCTCCGCATCTACGAAGGCACCAGCGAGGTCCAGAAGCTGGTGATCGCCGCCCAGGTGCGCGCTACCGAGCGCTGATCACCGCCGCAGCGCTCCGTAACCTCGCCCCCGCGCGTCACGAGCGAAGCGAGCCCATCCCTCCCCCAGTCGGTTTTGGGGGAGGGACAGGCGCGAAGCGCCAGGGAGAGGGCCTGCGGCGGCGCAGGCGTGCATCCGGCCTGCCCCTTGCGGCCCATCTCCATCCACCCGACGCGGTCCGTCGTGACCCACCACCCACCGCCGCAGGAGCCCGAGCCCATGCTCGCAGCGGAGCCCGCGCCCGTCGCCGCGCCCACCGCGCACGAGGACACCTTCGCGCGCGACCACCTGCCGCCGCCGGACCAGTGGCCCGTGCTGGACCTGTCCGGCGTGCCGCACCTGGCCGGCCGCGCGCGGATCAACGCCGCGGAGGAGTTCCTCGACGCGATGTGCGCCGCCGGCCACGCCGACCGCCCCGCGCTGCTCGCGCCCGGCGTGCGCTGGACGTACGCGGAGCTCACCGAGCGCGCCAACCGCATCGCCGGCGTGCTGCAGGGCGCCGGGCTCGTCCCCGGCAACCGCGTGCTGCTGCGCGGCTACAACTCGCCGCTCACCTTCGCCGCGTGGTTCGGCGTGCTGAAGGCGGGCGGGATCGTGGTCGCGACGATGCCGCTGCTGCGCGCGCGCGAGCTGACGGCCATCATCGCCAAGGCGCAGGTGCGGTTCGCGCTGTGCGACGCGCGGCTGACGGAGGAGATGGACGCCGCCGCGGCCGAATCCCCATCTCTCGAAACCACGCTCGTCTTCGGCTCCGGCGCGGCGGATTCGCTGGAGCGGCGGATGGAACTCGCGTCCGCCGATTTCGCGAACGTGCCGACATCGGCCGAGGACGTCGCTCTCATCGCCTTCACCTCCGGCACCACGGGGCAGCCGAAGGGGACGATGCACGTCCACCGCGACCTGCTGGCCAGCGCCGACACCTTCTCCGCGCACGTCCTTCGGCCGGACGCCGATGACGTCTTCTGCGGCTCGCCGCCGCTGGCGTTCACCTTCGGGCTCGGCGGCTACGTGATGTTCCCCATGCGCGTCGGCGCGGCCACGGTGATGCTGGAGCAGGCCAGCCCGCCGCACCTGCTGCAGGGGATCCAGGACTTCGGCGCCACCGTCTGCTTCACCGCGCCGACGGCGTACAGGGCGATGGCGGGGTTGGCGAAGGACTACGATCTCCGCTCGCTGCGGAAGTGCGTCTCCGCGGGCGAGCCGCTTCCCGCCGCCACCTTCGAGGCGTGGCGCCAGGCCACCGGCATCGGGATCATCGACGGGATCGGCAGCACGGAGATGCTGCACATCTTCATCTCCTCCTCCGGCAACGACATCCGCCCCGGCTCCACCGGCCGTGCGGTCCCCGGCTACCGCGCGCGCGTGGTGGACGACGCCGGGCGCGAGGTCCCCACCGGCCACTCCGGGCGGCTGCAGGTGGTGGGGCCGACGGGATGCCGGTACCTGGCCGATCCGGAGCGGCAGCGCGCGTACGTGCAGGACGGCTGGAACGTCACCGGCGACACCTACGTGGTGGACGCGGAGGGCTACTTCTGGTACCAGGCGCGCAACGACGACATGATCATCTCCGCCGGCTACAACATCGCCGGGCCCGAGGTGGAGAACTGCCTGCTGGAGCACCCCGCCGTCCTCGAATGCGCGGTCGTCGCCGCGCCCGACCCCGAGCGCGGCAACGTGGTGAAGGCGTTCGTCGTGCTGCGCGAGGGATGGACGGGAGATGACGGATTGGTGAAGACGCTGCAGGACTGGGCGAAGCAGAAGATCGCACCGTACAAATATCCGCGCCGCATCGAGTTCGTCGCTTCGCTCCCGCGCACGCAGACGGGGAAGCTGCAGCGCTTCCGCCTGCGCCAGCAGGAAGGCACGGCCGCGACGTGAGCCAGTTGTCTGATCGGGATTTCGCGACGATGCGAGTGAACTCGCGGCTACAACCACACGCAGTCCGCCTTCGCGGACTTCACGACGCGGCGGCCGACTGCGGCGCGCCCAGCACAGATCGGCGGGCGGTATGAGTGGCGGCTTGCCGGAGATCCTGCACCCGGCCGGATGGGCGCCCGCGCGCGGGTACGCGAACGGCGTCGCGGCGGAGGGGCGGCTCGTCTTCATCGCCGGACAGGTGGGATGGAATCCCGCGACGGGGGAGTTCGAGACGGACGAGTTCGCCGCGCAGGCGGCGCAGGCGCTGCGGAACGTCGCCCGGGTTCTCGCCGAGGCGGGCGCGGAGCCGCGCCACGTGACGCGGATGACGTGGTACGTCACCGACCGCCGCGAGTACCTGGACTCCGCGCGCGAGCTCGGCGCCGCCTACCGCGAGGTGTTCGGCCGCCACTTCCCCGCGATGAGCGCCGTCATCGTCGCCGGCCTCGTCGAGGAGCGCGCCAAGGTCGAGATCGAGGCGACGGCCGTCATCCCCATCGCCTGAAAGAAACAGAAAGTCTCACGCAGAGGGCGCAGAGGCCGCGGAGAAGATTCTTCTGCGACCTCTGCGCCCTCTGCGTGAGACCAAAGATCGTTTGCTAGCGACCTGCCGCTGGGACTTCGCGCGGCAGCGTCTCCGGCATGTCCGCCACGACGTAGGCCGCCACCGCCATCGCGGCGATGCAGCGCGCCATCTCGTTGGGATCGAGCTTGTCGATGGTGTCGGCGCTGCTGTGGTGGTACCAGAAGTACTTCGTGCCGTCCACGTCCAGCGCCAGCCCGGGCACCCCCAGCGCGATCATCGGCCCCACGTCGGCCTCGCCGTCGCCCTTCTCCATCCGCGTGGCGCCGACCGGCTCCAGCAGGCGCGCCACCTGCCGCATCAGCGCCAGCGCCGAGTCCGGGCCCTGGAAGCGGAAGCCGTTCGGGCGGAAGACGCCGTTGTCGCTCTCGATGGCCAGCATGTGCCGGTCCATCTGCGCCCGGTGCGCGTCGCGGTAGCCGGCGCCGCCGCGCACGCCGTTCTCCTCGTTGGTCCACGCTACCACGCGCACCGTCCGCCGCGGCCGCAGCCCGAGCGCTTTCATCAGCCGCACGGCCTCCCACGCGGCCACCACCCCGCCGCCGTCGTCCATCGCCCCCGTCCCCACGTCCCACGAGTCCAGGTGGCCGCTGACGACGACGACCTCGTCCGGCCGTTCGCGCCCCACGATCTCCGCCACCACGTTGCGCGACTGCACGTCCGGCAGCGTGCGCGCGCTCATCACCAGCCGCACGCGGATGCGCTCGCCGCGGCTCTGCATGCGGTGCAGCATCATCGCGTCCTCCGTGCTGACCGCCGCGGCGGGTATGCGCGCCACCGTGGTGTCAAAGTAGCGCATCGAGCCGGTGTGCGGGTTCTGCATGGAGAAGGAGGAGACGGAGCGGATGAGCGACGCCGCAGCGCCCGCCCGCGCCGCGGCGATGGCGCCCAGGCTGCGCCAGCGCACCGTCTCGCCGTAGGTGGTGAAGGGGATGTCGAAGAGGACGATCTTCCCGCGCGCCTCCGCGCCGCGCGCGGCTAGCTCCTGCTCGCTCGAGACGACGATCACGTCCGCGGTGATGCCGCCCGGCGGCGTGCCCACGCTGCCGCCCAGCCCGATCATGTGCAGCGGGACCTGCCTCGGCGCGAGCAGTTCGGCGCTCTCCTCGCCGCGCACCCAGTGCGGCACCATCACCGGCTCGCCGCGCACGTTCTGCAGCCCGTCGCGCCGCATCTCCTCCATCGCCCAGTCGATCGCCGCCTCCAGGCTGGCCGAGCCGCTCAGCCGCGGGCCGAAGCGGTCGACCAGCGTGGCCAGGCGGCTCCAGCCCACGGTGTCGGCGAGCGCGGCCTGGATCAGGCGGTTGGCGGGCTCGCGGTAGCGCACGTCCAGCGGCTGCTGCGCGCGGGCGGACGATGCGGCCGCGAGCAGGACGAGCAGCGGCGCGGCGCCGCGGCGGAAACGTCGGGGCATGGGGATCACGATCCGGAGTTGTGAGTTCGGTGGGTGCCCAAGTGTAGCGCATCGCCACCCCCGGCGAAACGCCCGGCGCGTTGCCGTCTCCCCGGCGCCGCGCCAGATTCGCCCGGAGCGCCCACCCACCCTCCATCCAGAGAACGCATGAACACGATCCGCGCTGCCCTCGTCGCCGCCGCCCTCGCCTCTATCCCGACGCTCGCCGCCGCGCAGCCCGCGCGCGCCCGCGCCGACTCCGCCGCAGTCGCGGGCACCGTCGGCCGCTTCCACGCCGCGCTCGCCGCGGGCGACAGCGCGGCCGCGCTCGCGCTGCTGACGCCCGACGTGGAGGTGCTGGAGAGCGGCGATCGCGAGACGCGCGCGGAGTACCGGGCGCACCACCTGGCTGCGGACATCGAGTTCGCGCGCGCGGTGCGGTCGGAACGCGGCCCCGTGCGCGTCCGCGTCCGCGGCGACGTGGCCTGGGCCACGGCGATGAGCACCACGCAGGGCCAGTTCCGCGGCCGCGAGGTGAACAGCGCCGGCGCCGAGCTGATGGTGCTGGTGCGCACGCCCGCCGGGTGGCGCATCGCCGCCATCCACTGGTCGTCGCACCGCCGCTCGCAGTGACGGAGAAGCCGCGCGGCCCCACGCCGGACGAGATCCGCGCGGCGGAGGGAAAGACGCTCCCCGACGTGATCGCGCCGGGGCTGGACGTGCTCTTCTGCGGGATCAATCCGGGGCTGTACACCGCCGCGGTGGGCCACCACTTCGCGCGTCCGGGAAACCGCTTCTGGAAGGCGCTGCACGAGGGGGGCTTCACGCCGCGCGTCCTGTCCCCATGGGAGGAGCGGGAGCTGCTGCGCTACGGCTGCGGCATCACCAACGTCGTCGCGCGCGCGACCGCCGCCGCGGCGGAGCTGACGCCCGCCGAGCTGGCCGAGGGCGCGCGGCTGCTGGAGGCGCGGGTGGAGCGATTCCGGCCGCGGTGGCTGGCGGTGCTGGGCCTCGGCGCGTACCGCACCGGCTTCGCCCGCCCGAAAGCGGTGATGGGGTGGCAGGAGGAAACGGTCGGCGGCGCGGGCGTGTGGATCCTCCCCAACCCCAGCGGCCTGAACGCCAACTACCGCCCCGCCGACTTCGCCCGCCTCTTCCGCGAGCTGAAGGAGGCGACGCAGATCAGGCGTTAGTTGATCGAGCGAATATCGATGCGCATGCTCGTCGCCAACCGGTCCGGATCGCGATTCTTCTCCAGCGCGAACCGGCGCATCCGCTCCTGCATCAGCTTGTTTCGTCGGAAACCATAGCGCTCGTACCACGCTTCCAAGCCTGGTCGAGCGTCGACGGATACGTATCGACACGCCACGATGGTGGAGACGACCCGCGCTTGAGCAACGACGAAGTCAACCAGCAACGATCCCAAGCCGCAGCCCTGGAATGCTCGATCAACACCGAGTTGCGCGAGCTTCACCGCACCGACGGTTTCGTAGCGAATTCGAATCCCTCGCTCACGAAAGGAAAGCTGCACCCCATCCATGGAGATCGTTGAATACCCAGCAAGGATTCCGTGAACGTAGTGTAAGTACGTGACAGAAACCGATTCCTCCTGATCCGCCCACGCATGATCGTAAAGGTATGAATTCTGTTCCGTCGTGCCGCAGTCAAAGCCCTGCTCTGGAGGACCGTCGAGCCGTTGGATAAAGATGTCCTCCGGTGAAATCTCTCGGCGCACCGACATGTGGATTCCTTTGGCCGAGGGTGATATGAAAAATCGGGCGGGCCCGCTTCATCGGACCCGCCCGGCTGATCGCGTCGGTCGCGATCTACTTTTTGACCGTGGCAGTCTCGTTCAAGGCGAGTTGTTTCAGCCGTTCTTCCATCGCGCGCACGCGCTCCATCGTACGCCGCCGTTCCGGCGTGTCCTCGGGTGGGCGCGACATCTCTTCCTTCACCTCGCGCGATCCCTCGAGCGAAAGCGGGGGGGTGCGTCTCAGTCCCATTGCGTCCCTTCCTCGATCGCGAGTTGCTTCCGTCGCTCGCTCATCCTCCGCGCCAGGTCCATGATGTGGCGGCGCGCAGGCGTATCCTCCGGAGGACGTGACATTTCCTCGATCACTTCCCTCGACCCCTCCAGATAAAGTGGGGGTGTGCGCCGGTATCGGGAGTTCATGTGGCCTCCTTGGCAGCGGAGCATTTGATGAACCGAAGATCACACTGCCAACCACTACCTGTCAAGTGTGTGCGAATCGGACAGGTGGAAGTCTGTCTGCGGTGCTCACTTCCGCATCATCGCGCGCTGATGAGGCGGAAGAGGAGCGGGACGAGGATGGGGCGCGAGAATCCCCAGAGGAAGAAGGCTCACGCGGAGACGTGTAGCGTTGAAGTAGAAATGTCCGGGTTGGTTGAAATAGAAATGTCCTCCTTCGGGGCAGGTTCGCCCACACTGGCGGCGACACCTGCCACGGAGCGAGGAGATGCTAAAGTTGAGCACACGAGATCGAGATCGTCTG
>DASUYB010000101.1 GCA_036377595.1 Longimicrobium sp.
CTTCACGGTCGCCAGCGCCGCGGGGATGTCGGGGTCCTCGGTGAAGCCGTAGCGCACCGTCATCCGGTAGAAGCCCTGCCCCTGCGCCGCCACCTGCACCCGCTCCTCCTCGTCCACCACCGGGATCTCCAGCACCTCCACCGTGAGCAGCACCACCCGCTCGTGCAGCACCTTGTTGTGGATCAGGTTGTGGAGGAGGGCCGGCGGGGTGCCGTCGCTGCTCCCGTACATGAACACCGCCGTCCCCGGCACGCGCGTGGTCTTGGTCCGCTCCACGTCGCCCAGGAAGAGCTTGAGCGGCAGGGTGGAGGCCTGCATCCGCCCGGCCAGGATCTGCCGCCCCTTCTTCCACGTGGTCATCAGCGTGAAGATCACCGCCGCCACCGCCAGCGGGAACCAGCCGCCATGCGGGATCTTCTCCAGGTTCGCCCCCCAGAAGGCCAGGTCCACCACCAGGAAGGCGGCCGCGAGCCCGCCGGCCTTCCACCACGGCCAGTGCCAGCGCGTCCGCGCCACCGCGGTGAAGAGGAGCGTGGTGAACACCATGTCGGTGGTCACCGCCACCCCGTACGCGTTGGCCAGGCTGCTCGACTCGCGGAAGCCGGCCACCAGCCCCAGGCAGGCCAGCATCAGCAGCCAGTTGACCCCGGGGATGTAGATCTGCCCGATCTCGCGCGACGAGGTGTGCTCGATGTGCACGCGCGGGAGGTATCCCAGCTGCACCGCCTGCCGGGTGAGCGAGAACGCCCCCGAGATCACCGCCTGGCTGGCGATCACCGTCGACGCCGTGGCCAGCACCACCAGCGGATACGTCGCCCAGCCGGGGGCCAGGAGGAAGAAGGGATGCTCGGCGGCGGACGGGTCGTTGATGATCGCCGCGCCCTGCCCGAAGTAGTTCAGCACCAGCGAGGGGAGGACCAGCGCGAACCAGGCCATGCGGATCGGCCGCTTGCCGAAGTGCCCCATGTCGGCGTACAGCGCCTCGCCCCCGGTCACCGCCAGGAACACCGAGCCGAGCACGAAGAACGCCGCCCCGCGGTTGCGCACGAAGAAATCCACCGCGTGCAGCGGGCTGAACGCCTCCAGCACCCGCGGGTGCCGCGCGATCTCCGCCGTCCCCAGCGCGGCCAGCACCAGGAACCAGAGGAGCGTCACCGGCCCGAACACCCGCCCGATCCCCCCCGTCCCGTGCCGCTGGACCAGGAAGAGGCCGACGAGGATGACGATGGTGATGGGCACCACGTAGGGCGAGAAGAACGGCGTGGCCACCTCCAGCCCCTCCACCGCGCTCAGCACGGAGATGGCGGGGGTGATCATGCTGTCGCCGTAGAGGAGCGACGCGCCGAAGAGGCCCAGGAGGACGAGGATCCCCGCCTTCCCGCCCGCCGCCGGGGTGCGCGGCACCACCAGCGCGGTGAGGGCGATCATCCCGCCCTCGCCGCGGTTGTCGGCCTGCATCACGAAGCCCAGGTACTTCACCGAGATGACCAGGATCAGCGCCCAGAAGATGAGCGACAGGATCCCCAGCACGTTGGCGGGGGTGGCGGCGATCCCGCTCTCCGGCCGGAACGCCTCGCGCATGGCGTACAGCGGGCTGGTGCCGATGTCGCCGTACACCACGCCCAGCGCGGCGAACGCCAGCACGAACAGGTACCGGCCGGTGGGCTGCTCCCGCGCTTGCGACATTCAGTCGGGGCTCCAGAGGTGGGTCCGGGATCCGCTCATTCAGAGCTCAGCGGGCATTGGACACTGGGTACTGGGCACTGGGTACTGGGCACTGGGCACTCGGCACTCGGCACTGGGCACTTCACAGCTCGATCTGCGCGCCCAGCTCCACCACCCGGTTGGGCGGCAGGGCGAAGAACGAGGTGGCCGGGCGTGCGTTGCGCGCCATCACCGCGAACAGCCGCTCGCGCCAGAGCGCCATCCCCGGCCGCTTCGAGGGGATCAGCGTCTCGCGGCCCAGGAAGTAGCTGGTGTGCGCCGGGCGCAGGTCCAGCCCGTCCACGTGGATGCCGGACAGCGCCCGCGGCACGTCGGGATCCTCCATGAAGCCGTAGCTCAGCGTCACGCGGTAGAAGCCCTCGCCCAGCGCCTCCACCTCGATGCGCTGCTCCTCGGCCACGTGCGGCACCTCCTGCGTCTCCACGTTCAGGAACACCGTCGTCGCATGCAGCACCTTGTAGTGCTTCAGCGAGTGCAGCAGCGCCGGCGGCGTTCCCTGGCGGTTGCCGTACATGAACACCGCCGTCCCCGGCACCCGCGTGGGCTGGCTGCGCCGCACGTCCTCCAGGAACAGGTCGATCGGCAGCGTCGTCTCCACCATCCGCTGCCCCAGGATCCGCCGCCCCGTCTTCCACGTGGTCATCGCCGTGAACACGATGGCGCCCACCAGCAGCGGGAACCAGCCGCCGTGCTCGATCTTGGTGGCGTTCGCCAGGAAGAATGCCAGGTCGATGATGAGGAAGAAGAACGCCGGCACTCCCGCCTTCAGCGCCGTCCAGCCGAAGCGCTCGCGCGCCACGAAGTAGAAGAGGATGGTGGTGATCCCCATCGTCCCCGTCACCGCGATCCCGTACGCCGCCGCCAGGTTGCTGCTGCTGCGGAACCCCAGCACCAGCGCGATGCAGGCGATCATCAGCATCCAGTTGACCCCGGGGATGTAGATCTGCCCGATCTCGCGCTCAGAGGTGTGCTCCACGTCCACGCGCGGCGTGTATCCCAGCTGCACCGCCTGGCGCGTGAGCGAGAACGCGCCCGAGATCAGCGCCTGGCTGGCGATCACCGCCGCCGCCGTGGCCAGCGCCACGAGGGGATACAGCGCCCACGACGGCGCCAGCCGGTAGAACGGGTTCTCCACCGCCGTGGGGTCGCGCAGCAGCAGCGCGCCCTGGCCGAAGTAGTTCAGCAGCAGCGCCGGCAGGGCCACGGTGAACCACGCCAGGCGGATGGGGTCGCGGCCGAAGTGCCCCATGTCGGCGTACAGCGCCTCGCCGCCGGTGACGACCAGGAAGACGGAGCCCAGCACCAGGAAGCCCTGGTACCCGTGCTGGAGCATGAAGCGCAGCGCGTGGTGCGGGCTTACGGCCAGGAACACCGAGGGATAGCGGACCGCCTCCACGATCCCCATCGCGGCGATGCTGGCGAACCAGACCAGCATCACCGGCCCGAAGATCCGCCCGATGGCCGCAGTCCCCCGGCTCTGCACCACGAAGAGGCCCACGAGGATGAAGATGGAGATCAGGATGATGTACGGCTCGAAGAAGGGGGTGGCCACGTTCAGCCCCTCCACCGCGCTCAGCACGGTGATGGCCGGCGTGATCATCCCGTCGCCGTACAGCAGCGCGGCGCCGAACACGCCCATCAGCGCCAGCACCATCGCCAGCCCGCGCGGCTTGCCGCCGCGCGGGGGCGCGACCAGCGCCAGCAGCGCCAGGATCCCGCCCTCGCCGCGGTTGTCCGCGCGCATCACGAACAGCAGGTACTTGACCGTGACCACCAGGATCAGCGACCACACGATCAGCGACAGGATCCCCACCACGTTCTCGTGCGTGGGCGCGATGCCGCTGGAGTGGTGGAAGCACTCGCGCAGCGCGTACAGGGGGCTGGTGCCGATGTCGCCGTACACCACGCCCAGCGCACCGAGGGCAAGGGTCAGCAGGTACCTGCCCCTGGGCGCGCCCTCGTGCGGATGCGAAGCGGTCACGTTGTCCGATAGCCGGTTCCGAGCCAGCGCCGCGGGCCGAATCCGATCGGTCCCGCGCGGCTGGTCGTACGTTGCAACCAAGGTGCCGGTTGCGGAGACACACGCCCGGCAAGGCGCGACAAGCTTGCGCCGCTCTCCCGCACCGTCAACGCTTGCGGCGTCGAGGAGAACGGAAAACTGCGGGTGTGGGCGTGTCCCTCCGCTTCGCTCCGGGCCGGGCTGCGCGCGCGGTAGGCAACGATACAACTGTTGCCAACCGCGCCGGGCCCCCGCCGCGCCCCGCATCCGCGCGATCCCCGGCGATGATGCACGCGCGGCGGGTTCCCGGCCCTCCGGGCGCGCATCCCTCACGCATCCGGCGCGAAAATTCCCCGCGGGAGTCCGCGAAGGCGGACTTCGGGCCGTGGTTGCCGCGACTTCAGTCGCCCGTTGCGAATCCGGGCCGAAGCAGAAACCCCTCCCCCGCCCCATCGCGGGAGAGGGGTCCTTGCCCCACCGTCGATCTTCGTCGATCAGGGAGTCAGCGCGGGCGCATCCAAAGCGGCACGGCTTGGCATTCGACGAATCTCCTCAGTCGAATGCGCCCGCCGCGGCGCCTTCCTCGGCGGAGGCGGCCACGCCGCGGATGCCGAGCACCTCCTTCACCTTCTTCTCGATCTCGACGGCCAGGTCCACGTTCTCCTGCAGGAACGCCTTCGCGTTCTCGCGTCCCTGGCCCAGGCGCACGTCGCCGTAGCTGAACCAGGCGCCGGACTTCTGGATCACGTCGTTCTCCACCGCCAGGTCCACGATGATCCCGTAGTGGTCGATGCCGACGTTGAACATGATGTCGAAGTCGGCCTGCTTGAACGGCGGCGCCACCTTGTTCTTCACGATCTTGGCGCGCGTCTTGTTGCCGACCAGCGCCTCCTTGTCCTTGATGCTCCCGATCCGCCGGATGTCGATGCGCAAGCTGGCGTAGAACTTCAGCGCGCGACCGCCCGTCGTGGTCTCGGGGTTGCCGAACATCACCCCGATCTTCTCGCGGATCTGGTTGGTGAAGATCACCGTGGTCTGCGAGCGGTTGATGGCGCCGGTGAGCTTGCGCAGCGCCTGGCTCATCAGCCGCGCCTGCAGCCCCACGTGGCTGTCGCCCATCTCGCCCTCGATCTCGGCGCGTGGAACGAGCGCGGCCACCGAGTCGATCACGATCACGTCCAGCGCGCCCGAGCGCACCAGCACCTCGCAGATCTCCAGCGCCTGCTCGCCCGTGTCGGGCTGCGAGACCAGCAGGTTGTCGACATCCACGCCCAGCTTCCGCGCGTACTCGATGTCGAGCGCGTGCTCGGCGTCGATGAACGCGGCGATCCCGCCCGCCTTCTGCGCGTTGGCGATCACGTGCAGGCAGAGCGTGGTCTTGCCGGAGCTTTCCGGCCCGTAGACCTCGGTGATGCGCCCGCGCGGCACCCCGCCGATGCCGATGGCCGCGTCGAGGTTGATGGCACCGGTGGGAATGGCGCTCACCTTGATCATGGGGCCGTTCACGCCCATGCGCATGATGGAGCCCTTGCCGTACGCCTTCTCGATCGTGCCGATGGCCACGTTCAGGGCCTTCTTCCGGTCGTCGGAGACGATGTCCTTGGTGCTGATCATCGCTTCTGGATCTCTCGTTGGAGGGGGCGTGCTGTGGGCGTCTGAATACCCCGGCCGCGGCGCGCGGTTCCCGAAGAACACCCGAAAGTTTACAGCGCCGGATCGCGGCGCACAAGGGTTTCGTGCGGCCCGGCCGTAAACGTTCGCGGCTCAGGTCAGCAAGGCGTGGATGACCTCTTCGAACGCGGCGGCGGCGCGTTCGATCCCCGCGTCGTCCACGTCCAGGTGGGTGACGGCGCGCAGGCGGCGGGGGCCGAACTGGGTCATCCACACGCCGCGCTCGGCGAGGCCGCGGAGGACGGCGGCGGGGTCCAGCCGCTCGTCGACCAGGTCGATCATCACGATGTTGCTCTGCGGCTTGAGGACGACCGTCACGTCCTGCCGCGCGCAGCGCCGGGCCAGCGCGTCGGCGCGGCGGTGGTCCTCCTCGAGCCGGCCGAGGTTGTGGCGCAGCGCGTGGAGCCCGGCCGCAGCCAGGATCCCCACCTGCCGCATCCCGCCGCCCAGGCGGCGGCGGACGCGCCATGCCTTCTCCATCGTCTCCGCGCTGCCGGCCAGGATGGAGCCGACGGGGGCGCCCAGCCCCTTGGAGAGCGCCACCATCACCGTGTCGGCGTGCGCGGCGTAGGCCGACATGGGGAGCCCGGTGGCCGCGGCCGCGTTGGGAAGGCGCGCGCCGTCGAGATGCACCTTCGCCCCGCGCTCGCGGGCCACCTCGGCCACGGCCTGAAGCTGGACGAGGCGGAGGACGCGCCCGCCGGCGGTGTTGTGCGTGTTCTCCATGCAGACCACGGTCGTCCGCGCGAAGTAGGGCGACGCGGGGCGGATGGCCGCCGCCACCTCGTCGGGCTGCAGCATCCCCGTCCGCGACGGCACGGCGCGGAACTGCACGCCGCCGAACTGCGTCACGGCGCACTCCTCCCAGTTCAGCATGTGGCCGGTGGCGTCGATCACCGCCTCGGTCCCGGGCTCGCCCAGGACGAGCATGGCGGTGGTGTTGGCCATCACGCCGCTGGGGAAGAAGAGCGCGCGCTCCTTGCCCAGCAGCTCGGCGGCGAAGCGCTCCAGCTCGGCGGCCGTGGGGTCGTCGCCCAGCACCGCGTCGCCCACCTGGGCCTCGGCGATCGCGCGGCGCATCTCCGGCGACGGCCGGGTGACGGTGTCGGAGCGCAGGTCGACCGGCTGCTCGGGCGTGCTGGGCGGCATCGGGAACGCTCTCGGAAGATCGGGTGCGGGTACGCCGACAAGATCCCCCGCCGCGCCCCCGGTGACAAGCCCTGCTCCCGCCCGCGCGACGGGGTCCGCGGCCCGTACGCTTCGCCGGAAGTGCGTGAGTGCGGGAGTGCGTGAGTGCGCGGAGATGCAGCGCACTCGCGTCCCGTCGCGGACGGCTGGTCAGCCGCGCGTGAACTCCTCGGGCTGCATGCGGCCGTGCAGGTCGCCCACGTCCGGCGGCGCGTCGCCGCGGGCGAGGCCGGCGCGTTCCCATGCGTCCACGCCGAGGGCGCGGAGGACGTCCCGAAGCACGCTGCTCAGCTCGTACATGGTGAGGTTCCGCGTTCGAGGTGGGGGCGGCCCGTGTGCCGCGGTGCTGCTGCCGATTCGTCGATCCGTTCGAGGAAGAAAGACCCGCTCGCCTCCCCGGGCGCGCGGCCCGGGAATGGAAATAACAGACAGGCGTCACGTCCGAGGCGGGCGCACTCTACATGGATCCCGGCGACCTGTCAAGTTTCTCAATTTAGACGTGAATAGATTACGGTTCCCTTGTAATTTTGCGGACGGACGAAGTGGCCAAACCATCCCCGCGCGGTGCATTTACATCCGTGGTGAGCGCACGATTACGGCACTCTGATGGGGCCGCCGCTGACACACAGCTATCCACTTTGCAGAGTGGGAGAAAGCTCGGCACGGACGAACGCTAGGGCGCGATAAGGTCGTCCCGGGGATGGTCGCGGCGTGCACCTGCGTGAGGGATGCGCGCCCGGAGGGCCGGGACACCGCCGCGCGTGCGCGGATGCCGATCATCGGGCGGATGCGGGCGCGGCGGGGGCCCGGCGCCGTTGGCAACAGCAGTATCGTTGCCTACGGCGCGCGCAGCCCGGTTTGGCGTCTCAGCGCCAAACACGCCCAAGAAACAGAAGTGCGAGAGTGCGAAAGTGCGAAAGTGCGAGAGCAACCACGCACTCTCGCACTTTCGCACCTTCGCACTCTCGCACTAAAAACCCCTCACACCGAGCAGATGTAGAGTCGCGCGGGAAGGATGTTGAGCGGCTCGAACGCCTCGCGGATGTCGCGGAACTCCGGCTTCAGGAAGCGCGAGACGGCGCGCGAGAACTGGTAGACGAGAAAGCGCCCGCCCGGCCGCAGCGTCTGGCGCGTGGCGCGCACGATGGCGGCGCTGACCTGCTCGGGCATGGTGCTGAAGGGGATGCCGGAGATCACGTAGTCGGCCTGGTCCAGCCCCAGCTCGCCCAGCACGCGCCCCACGTCGGCCGCCGAGCCGTGCACCACCGTGAGCCGCGGGTCGGGGATGGAACGGCGCAGGAACTCCACGAACTCGTCGTTGGTCTCGAACACCACCAGCCGCGCGTCGCGGCGCATGCGCTTGAGCACCTCGGCGGTGATGTTGCCCACGCCCGGCCCGTACTCCACCACGACGCGCGCGCGCTTCCAGTCCACCTGCCGCATCAGGTCGCGCACCAGGAAGCGGGAGCTGGGGATGATGGAGCCCAGCATCCGCGGGTGCTTGAAGAAGTTCCGCGCGAACAGGATGATCTGCCTGCGCCGCGACGCCGCCGTCTTCGCCATTCCGACTCTCCGTCCTGATGCACGGGGGGACGATCTCACCACGGGAAGCAGGCAACCTGCGCCCTGAGGGCCGCGCCGCGCAAGCGCACGAAGCGGGCCGCCGTCCACGTTCGCCGGACGGCGGCCCGCTCGCCACCCCTCGCGCGCGGGGTCGGGCCCCGCTCACCTCAGCCCGTCGCGCACCTGCTGCGCCAGCGCCAGGTGCCTCACCACCGCGGCGCGCATCTCGGTGGTCATGCGCACCGTCTCGATCGAGGCGCCGGTGCGCAGGGAGGGAAGCATGTTGTCGAGGGTCCGCAGCGCGTACTCGTGCGCGGCCACCTGCCGGTCCATGTACGCCCGGTCGAACTCCACCCCGCGCAGCCCCTGCAGCCGCTGCATGGCCGCCATGTGATCGTCCACGATGGGGCGGCTGTAGTCGCTGGACATCAGCATGGCGTGCAGCCGCGGGTCGCCCACGGCCAGCACGTTCGTGCTCTCGCGCGCCACCACGGGGCCGGGCGCCATCGATCCCGATCCGGCCTGCGCGGTGGCGGGCTTGCCGCCGGGGTGGTCGCCGCCGGCGCTGGCCGGCTGCGGCGCGTCGGCCGCGAACAGGCTCTGCCCCGCGCCCACGGTGCCGGTGGGGTGGCCGGCGTTGTTCTCGGGGATGGGCTTGCCGTTGCGGTCCAGCAGCTGCCCGTTGTTCCCCAGCGCGGCGCCCGCCGGCGTGCCCTGCGCCGGGTCGTGCGTGGAGACGCCGGTGCGGGTGGCGTTCACGCTCACGCTCCCCGAGCCCACCGCCACGCCGTTGGCTTCGCCGTTGTTGGCGATGATGGGCCGGCCGCTGCCGGGGTCGCGGTTCAGGTCGGTGCCCGCCGCGCTGAAGCCCGTGCTGCCGTTGGGCGAGCCGGAGTTGTTCTCGGGGATGGGGCGGCCGCGCTGGTCCACGCCCTGCGCGTTGCTGCCGCGGTTGTAGCTCACGTCGGCCAGCTCGCGCCCCAGCAGCCCCATCCGCATCATCGACAGCTGCACCCGGTCGACGCCCTGGCCGTGGTCGTCCACCATCATCCGCGCGAAGTCGCGCACGCGCGGGCTCAGCGCCGCGTCGAGGGCCAGCCGCCCTTCCTCCACCTCGCCGACGTTGACGGCCAGGAGCGCGTGGTGCGCCGCGCTGTCGGCCGACTCGGGGCCGGCCGCGTACACGCTCGGCCCGGTGGCGAACCCGGTCAGCGCCAGCACGGCGGCGCCGCCCACCGCCGCCCTCCGCGCCGGACTCCTTCCGATTGTGTCCATCATCCCCTCCTGCAACGGTTTCCGCCATTCCCGCGGGCGCCCCGGCCCGCATTCCCCTCTGTCGTCGGCCGTCCGGGTGAAGCGAGGCGCGTTGCAAGGCCGGGTCCACAGACGTTCCATCATCCCCATCTAAATTGTTGTTAAATATACAGATAGGAGACTCGCACCGAGACGCGGAGAGCGCCGGGCGCGGGATGAGCCCTCCGCGGTTTTCCGCGGCTCCGCGTGAGAACTTCCGGTTCTGGCGACCTCGAGACGCGGCGAAGCCCTCCCCCGCGCGGGGCGGGAGAGGGCTTCGCGGGAGACGCGATGGGGACGGGCTAGACGCGCAACTTCGTCCAAAGCACGATGGCGCCGCACATCGAGCCGCGCAGGTTGCGCACGAACTCGACGGGGATGGTGGAGGCCTCGTAGATCTCCACCCCCTCCAGGTCGGTTGGCTGCACCAGGTCGTCGACGGTGGCGGTGGCGCCGTACATGCTCACCTGCACCCCGTCGATGAACACCAGCGGCTCGCACCCGCCGCGGCCGCGGATGGCGTAGCCGGTGCCGCGCGTGGGGCGCATCGACAGCCCGGCCACGCGCCGCAGCAGGTCGGTGGTGCGCGACGCGTGGCTGGCCTCGATGCGGTCGCGGGTGATGAAGCGCCCGTAGCGGTTGGCGCGCAGCCGCTGGTAGTACCCCGCCAGCCAGGCCGGCGGCTGCCGCGTGCTGGCGCTCACCTCCACCGGCTCCAGCGCCACCGCCTCGGTGGCGATGTGGAAGATCACGCTCACCGAGTCCAGGTAGTCGATCTGCACCCGGTCCGACAGCGTTCCCGCGTATCCCACGCGGGCGGCCGCCAGGCGGTAGATGCCCGCGCCGGGAACGTCGATGTCGAACGCGCCGGTGGTGTCGGTCAGCGTCCGTCCGCGGACGGCGCCGGCCTCGGAGCGCAGCTCGACCTGCGCCTGGTTGATGGGCCGGTCGGTGCCGCGCTCCAGCACCCGCCCGTGGACGGACTGCGCGGTGGCGGTCGAGGCGGCGGCGCAGAGGAGCGCCGCGGCGGCAAGGAGCGGGCGCATGGCGTGCCTCCCGCGGGAAGGGATCGGTCCGGCGCCCGCAGGCGTACGGCCGAGGGCGGCGCCCCGACCGGGGTGCCGCAAGATGGAACGAACGGCAGGGGCTTTTTCTAGCATGGAGCGCGCCGCGGCGGCGCCCCGTTTAGACTATCGTTGCCTCGCGCGACGCCCGCGCGCAAGGTTCACGCGCGCGCCACCCTCCCGGCGCGGCCCGCGAGCACGCAGATTCAGGGCGCCGCGCCGGCCCGGAGCGCCGGACCCGCATCACCCCGCGATCCCGTCCCCCACGGAGGAATGGACACCCCCGACCCCCGCACGCACGCCTCCGGGCCCGCCCGCCGCGGCTGGTGGGCGGAGCTGCGCCGGAACCTGCGCACCGTCCCGAACCAGCTCACCGTGCTCCGTCTCGCTACGGTGCCGGTGCTGTGGGTGCTGATGCTGTTCGGGCACCCGGTGTGGGTGGGCGTGGGGGTGATGGTGGCCGCCGCGACCGACGTGCTCGACGGCTGGCTGTCGCGCCGGTGGCACCAGACCAGCGAGTTCGGCAGCCGGATGGACTCGGTGGCCGACCACCTGCTGGCCATCTCCATGACGCTGTGGCTGGTGCTGCTGCGGCCCTTCTTCTTCCGCGAGCAGAGGTGGCCGCTGATCGCGTGGGCGGCGTTCGCGCTGCTGGTGCTGCTGGTCAGCTGGCTCAAGTTCCGGCGTTTCGTGGACCTGCACCTGTACAGCAGCAAGGCGGCGGTCTTCCTCTCCTGGTGCTTCGGCATCCCGCTGCTGATCGTCGGCCGGTACAGCCACGCGCAGTTCTGGATCACCATCGGCGCGTGCTTCCTGGCCGCCGCCGAGTCGCTCGCCGTCGTTCTCACGCGCGACGAGGTCGACGAGCACATCGGCTCCATCCTGCTCAAGCCGCCATCGTCGTCATCTGGTTGAACTGATTGGAACTGCGGGGTCTGGGCGTGTTGGGCGCTCAGACGCCCAAACGGGCTGCGCGCGCGGTAGGGCACGATACAACCGTGCCCAACCGCGCCGGGCCACCACCGCGCCAGGCATCCGCGCGGATCATCGGCGACGGCGCACGCGCGGCGGCGTCCCGGCCCTCCGGGCGCGCATCCCTCACGCAAATGCTTGCCCCGCGCTGAGTTCCCCCCTCCCCTGCGCAGCGGGGGAGGGGCCGGGGGAGGGGGCCAGCCCGCCGCCGCGCGAATCCCCGCCCTCCGCACGGATGTCCTCACCCCTACCCCTCCCGGTACGGGAGGGGTGGCGAGCCTAGGCGAGCCGGGGAGGGCGAGCCGGGGAGGGCGAGCCGGGGAGGGCGAGCCGGGGAGGGCGAACCGCAGCGGCGGACCGCCGCCGCCCGCGCGGGGTATCCCCGCGGCGAGCCGGGGCACTATCTTGCTCCCCCGATCTCCCTGACGATTCGCTCGAGCACCGGAGCCGACCCGATGTCTTTCATCCCCTGCGGCCGTACGCTCTTCCGCGGCGCGCTGGCCGTCGCCTTCACCGGCACGGCCGCGTGCGGCAACTCGGGCCAGGCCGCGCCCGACGCCCGCACCGACGCCGCACCGGCCACGTCCGAGGCCGCCCCCGCAGTGCCCGCCGACGCGCCGCTCGCCGTCGTCTACAAGAGCCCCACCTGCGGCTGCTGCAACGCGTGGGTCACCCACATGCGCGAGAACGGCTTCCGCGTGGAGACGCACGACACCGAGGCGGTCGACTCCGTCAAGGACAACGGCAGGGTGCCGCAGGGCGCGCGCTCGTGCCACACCGCGCGCGTGGGCCCGTACGTGATCGAGGGCCACGTCCCCGCCGACCTGATCAAGCAGCTCCTGCGCGAGCACCCGCAGGACGTCGCCGGGCTGGCGGTGCCGGGGATGGTCACCGGCTCGCCCGGCATGGAGGGCCCCAACCCCGAGCACTACGACGTGATCGCGTTCACCAAGGACGGCCAGACGCGCGTCTACGCCTCGCGCTGATCCCCGGCGATACCTGACGGCGCGGGCCGGGAGCGATCCCCGGCCCGCGCTTTTCATTGCATCTCCTCCACGAACCACGCAGGATTGGGAGATGAGCGAGAACGAGATGAAGCTGATGTACTTCCGCGCCGACTGGTGCGGCGTCTGCCACGAGAAGAGCCCCGTGGTCGACCAGGTCGCCGCCGACGCCGGCCTCCCGCTGGAGGTGGTGGACTGGGAGACGGAGGAGGGGCAGACCCGCGCGCTGGGGCTGCGCGTGTCCGGCGTGCCCACGCTGGCGCTGGTGGACGGCGAGCGCGTGCGCTTCCGGCTGGTGGGCAGCGCGATCACGCCCGAGACCGTCGCGCACCTGATCGGCATGTACCGCCCGCGGCAAGGAGGGGGAGATGGGGACCGCTGACGACCTGCGGATGAAGCTCTCCGCCGCGCAGCAGGAGGCGCTTCGCGTGGGCGACAGCCCGCTCCGCGCCGACGCCCTCGCCGACCGCATCCCCGCGCTGGCCGCCGCGGTCGAGACCACCGACGTCTCCGACGAGATCAAATCCCGCGTCCGCGCCTCGCTGGCCGACGCGGAGCGCGTTCTCCGCCGCGACGACGACGGCCGCGAAGCCGCGCGCCATCTCCAGACCGCCATGAGCCACCTCCCCGGCGGCCGCCCGCGTGCCCCCTCGCCCTTCGGCGACGACGATTGATACCGCCGCCTGTTGGTTGTGCATTCCCAGACGTCCCAACAGCACTGAATCACACGGAGGAAACGGAGGGAACGGAGGAACCCAGTCAGTCCTCCGTTCCCTCCGTTTCCTCCGTGTGAATTCACTTCATTCGTGATGGCCGCGGCAGCGATGGCTCCCCACGTAAAACGCGCGTTTACATCCGCCAGTAAAAATAGGCCATATTTCGCAACTCGTTGTGATGCAAGGGAGATGAGGAGGAGGTTGAGAGGAGGTTGATCGCGCGTGAGAGGAGAGAGAAACGCACTTGAGGGCGCGGGCGCAGCGTGTAGCGCGTGAGGGGCGGGCCAGACCGCATCGCCCCCACCGAACCGCCACCCGGACCTCGACCGATGCGCGCCATCCGCCCGAACCGCACCCTCCCCCGCTCCACCAACCTCCTGCCGAGCCGCGACGCCGCTCGCCGCACCCGTGCCGTCGCCCCTGCGGCCGAGCCGTCGGCGCGGGCGCTCGCGCTGGCCGAGACGCGCGCCGCCGTTGCCGCGGCCGCCAACGAGAGCGGCACCGCGGCGGGCGCGCTCCGCGTGGCGCTGCGGGAAATGTGCACGCGGCTCGGCTTCCCGGCCGGACGGGCGATCGTGCTCGACGCCGCCGGGCGTGCGCGGGACGTGCTCTGGCACGGCTCGCCGCGGCGCTTCGCCGCGTTCCGCGATGCCTCCACTGCCGTGGCACCGGCGGACGTGCGCGGCGTGGCGGGGCGCGCGCTGGCCGTGGCCGGGCCGGTGGGGATCGCCGACGCGGACGAGGACCCGACGCTGGCGGTGTGGGCGGAGGCGCGGCGGGCGGGGCTGCGGAGCGCGCTGGCGTTCCCGGTGGCGGCGGCCGGCGGCGCGGTGGCCGTGGTGGAGGCCTGGTCGCCGCGGCCGGAGGCGGAGCGCGCGGTGCTCGACGCCTGCGCGTTCGCGGCGCGGCAGCTGGGCGCGGCGTTCGAGCGCGAGGCGGAGCGCGCCGCCCTCCGCGCCGAGGCCGGCCACCTGCGCGCGGTGGTGGCCGCGGCGCCGGCGGGTGCGGTCGCGTTCGGCGCCGACGGCCGGCCGGCGCTGTGGACCTCCACCACCGAGGCGCTGCTGGGCGGCGCGCCGTCGGAGGGCGCGGCGGGGTGGCGCGGCGCCCGCGCGGCGGCCGACGCGGCGATCGGCGGGCGCGAGCCCTCGACGCGGATGCTGCGCACCGGCGACGGGCGCGCGCTGAAGCTCCGCATCTCCCCGGCGTTCGTGGCGGACGGCGGGCAGGGCGCGGCGGGATGGGTGTGGAAGCCGCGCACGCCGGCGCCGGCGGCCGTCCCCGCCGCGACGGAGACCCGTTGGCCGGAGCAGGCGCTGGCGACCGTCGTGCACGACCTGCGCAGCCCGCTGAGCGGCATCACCCTGGCGGCCGAGTCGCTGCTGCGCGTGGTTCCCGCGGACGAAGAGCGCGTGCCCGAGCGGCGGCTGCTGGGCGCCATCACCAGCGCGGCCGAGCGGATGCGCCACCTGCTGAACGACCTGCTCGACACGGCACGGATGGACGGCGGCGCGCTCCCCATCGCCCCGCGGCCGGTCGCAGTCGGCGCGATGCTCGACGACGCGGCGGAGGCGCAGCGGCTGCAGGCGGAGGCGCGCGGCATCACCCTGAGCGTCTCCCCGGCACCGGCGTGCGAGGTGATGGCGGACGAGCGGCGAGTGGCGCAGGTGCTCCAGAACCTCGTCGGCAACGCGCTCGCCTACACGCCGGCCGGCGGCGAGGTGACGCTTTCCGCGGAGCTGCGCGGGGACGAGGTGCGCGTTTCCGTGCGCGACACGGGGCGCGGGATCGCGGCGGCGGACCTGCCACGCGTGTTCGACCGCTTCTGGCGCGCCGCCGACGCCCGCGGCAAGGGCGCGGGTCTCGGCCTCGCCATCGCGCGGGGGATCGTGGAGGCGCACGGCGGCGCCATCCACGCCGAGAGCACCGTCGGCCGCGGCACCACGATCGTCTTTACCCTCCCCCTCGCGGCGGAGATGGCGCTGGCGGCGTGATCCGCAAAGTCCTAAGTCCTAAGTCCTAAGTCCTAAGTCCTAAGTGCTGAACTGCACAAACGATAGCGATCCGGCAACTCAGGACTTGGGACTCAGGACTTAGGACTAACCACTTAAAGCTCCGCGGGGATGCGGGGGGTGGCGAGGACCTTGTCGACGCGGTTGCCGTCCATGTCCATCACCTCGATGCGCCACCCCTCGTGCTCCACGTGCTCGCCGGGCGCGGGAACGTGGCCCAGGAGGGTGAAGACGAGGCCGCCGACGGTGCGGTACTCGCGCGGCTCGCCGCGGCGCTCGGGAAGGCCCAGCGCCTCGCGGAAGTCGTCGATCGGGTAGGAGCCGTCCACCAGCAGCGACCCGTCGTCGCGCCGCACCACCGGCGGCTGCCCCGCGCCCGCGGCGGAGAGGTCGCCGGCGAGCTCCTCCAGCACGTCGGTGAGCGTCACGATCCCCTCCACCCCGCCGTACTCGTCGACCACCACGGCCAGGTGGACGCCGCTCTCGCGGAACTGCTCCAGCAGGTGCAGCGCGCGCGTGCTGCTGGGGACGAAGTGCGGCGCGTGCGTCTGCGCCTCGAGCCCCGCGTCGGCGCCGGCCAGGCGCGCGGCCCACAGGTCCTTCACGTCCACCATCCCCTTCACCTCGTCGAGCCCGCCGTCGCACACCAGGTAGCGGGTGAAGCGGTGCTCCACCATCTGCCGCCAGCTCTCCTCCGGCGGGTCCTGCAGGTCCAGCCAGACGATGCGGTGGCGCGGCGTCATCACCGCGTCGACGCGCTGGTCGCCCAGCCAGAACACGCGCTCCACCATCTCCGCCTCGTCCTCGTGGAACACGCCGGCCTGCGTGGCCTGCTCCATCATCACCGAGATCTCGCCCTCGCTCACCGGCGGCTCGGCGCCCTTGCGCACGCGCAGGATGCGCAGGAGCACCTCGGTGCTCACGGTGAGCATCTTCACCGCCGGCGCGGCCAGGAAGGAGACGGCGTTCATCGGCCGCGACACGGCGGCGGCGATGCGCTCGGGCGAGTTCAGGCCGATGCGCTTGGGCACCAGCTCGCCGATCACCAGCGACAGGTAGGTGATCACCAGCACCACCAGCGCCAGGGAGAGGGTCTCCGCGTACGGCGCCAGCGCGGGGACGCGGGCGATGGACGGCGCCAGCTCCCTGGCCAGCGTGGCGCCGCCGAACGCGCCCGCCAGCGTGCCGATCAGCGTGATCCCGATCTGCACGGTGGAGAGGAAGCGCGTGGGCTCCTCGGCCAGCGCCAGCGCCCGGCGCGCGCCCGTGTCGCCGGCGTCGGCGCGCTCCTGCAGCCGCGCGCGCCGCGACGACACCACGGCGATCTCCGACATCGCGAACACGCCGTTCAACACGATCAGAACCAGGATCAGCGCGATCTCCAGGCCGATTCCGGACATGTGCCCTTTCGCCCGCGGGTGGTGGATGGCGCAGCCGCCTTCCGCCCCAATCTAGCATGCCGTTCGGGTCAGACCACCGCGCATTCCCGCAGCGGACGAGGCCGGGGCTTCCGCGCGGAGCCCCGGCCTCGTCGTTCTGCGGAGATCAAACAGAATTGACTCACACGGAGGGAACGGAGGAAACGGAGGCCCGCGATGAGTTCCTCCGTTACCTCCGTTCCCTCCGTGCCGTGTGAGACTCTTATTGAATCAGGCCATCGCTCAGCGGCCGGCGTCGCGCGCGGAGGCGCGGAACTCCTGGAAGCGGCACCCGTCCAGCGGCACGAAGACCGAGCCCGGGCGCGACGCACCCGGCGCGGCGTAGACCGGAACGCCCGCGAAGCGTCCGTACGCGGCCACGCTCCCCGGCGCCAACTCGCGCGCGGGGCCGGTGCGCACGTACGTGGCGGCGCCCAGGCGAATGCTCTCGCCGCGGGCGAACCAGCGCGCGGCGGCGGCGCTCGGCACCGCGGGATAGGCGGTGCGCAGCGGCAGCCGGTTGCCGCGCACCACGGCCACCGTATCGCCCGACTCGTCGTCGATCATCCCGAACACCTGCACCGGGCCGCTCGCCTGCGCCATGCACGCGGTGAACGGGCGCGTGGCGTGCGCGTTCCCCTCCCCGTGCACCGCCGAGTCCTGCGGCATGGAGCGGGGGATGGAGATCGCATCGGGGCGATGGAAACCGGCGGGAGCAGCGGCGGCGAGCGCCGGGACGAAAGCCAGCACGAAGATCGTAAGCGGCGAAAGGCGGGGAGGATTCATGGCCGTGCACGACTGGGGGAGATGGAGATGATGGGGATCGGCATCCCCACCGCAGAGGCGTAAGCGGTGATCCGCTCGCGCCGCGCCAAAGCTGGCAGGGCGCGTGCCCTTTCTCCCCCCGATGTGCAAGTGATGCGATCACAATCGTTTGCGATTCCCCCCCGCCGATCATCTCCCACCCGCGGTGCTCCGAATCATCACCATCATCCGCATCAATCCGTTACAGATTCGCTATTCGTCCCCGCACTGATCCGGATGCGATCACCGCCTCGCCGACCGTCCCCGAATCACGGACATCTCCACCGCTCTCCGACGGCCGCAGCAACGCTCCGTGGCAGCGACTTGTAACGCGGCGTTGCGGCTCCGCGCTGCATCTCCATCGATCTGAACTTTCAAGTCGCTGCGATTCATCGACTTACGACGCGCTGCACGAACGGCTCGGCGCGTGCTTCAATGGCGCGGCGACGGGAGCGTCGGGGCGGGCGACGTGCCGGTTCCTTCTCCCGATCTTCATCTCAGCCGGAAACAATGCTCTGCGTTCACCTGCCGCCCTCCCCCTCACGCGCCGCCGGGGTGCCAGCCATCCGGCCGGCACCCCGGTCGCCTGTCCCGCCCCGAACGAACCGGGCGACGCACCCCGTGCGTCGCCCGGTCGACTCTTCGATCCCAGCGCGGGCCGCGTCAGGCCTGCTGCTTCGCCGGCTCGCCCTCGGGCTGCTTGAGGCCCGCGAAGGGCACCGTCACCGGCGCGAACTCCTCCGGGTGCTGCACGCGGAAGACGAACGCCGCCAGCGCGCCGCCCACGATCGGCCCCACGAGGTAGAGCCAGACGTGGCCGACCGCGCCGCCGCCGAACGCCGCCGTGACGATCGCCGGGCCCAGGCCCACGGCGGGGTTGAAGGCGCCGCCGGAGACGGGGCCGCCCGCGAAGGCGCCGGCCATCACCGTCAGCCCGATGGCCAGGCCGAAGTACGAGTTCCCCTCCGCGGCGCGCGTCGTGGCGACGTTCAGCACGACCAGCGCCAGCGCGAAGGTGAACAGCACCTCCACCGCCAGTGCGGCGGCGACCGGGGCGGTGGCTGCCGGCGCGGGCATGAACGTCTGCCCCACGATGCCGTACACCGCCAGCGCGGCCAGCGCGGCGCCGGCCACCTGCGCCGCCATGTACGCCGCGGCCTCGCCCGCCGCGATCCTGCCGCGCAGCAGGATGGCGGTCGTCACCGCGGGGTTGTAGTGCGCGCCCGAAACGGCGCCGCCCATGTAGACCATCACCATCAGCGCGGCGCCGATGGCCAGCGGCGCCAGCGGCAGCCCGGCGGTCACCGTCAGCCCGATCGTCAGCACCAGGAAGAAGGTGCCGATCGTCTCCGTCAGCAGCTTGCGAGTCATGCGTCCCTCGGTGGGGCGGGGTGAACGAGAGTGGATTCGGAAGGAGACGCAAATGTATACGACGGAGATGGATACGCCTAGTCCCGCGTGCGCCGGAGGCGGGACGGCCCGTCCACGCGTCGCGCGGCGGCGCGTTCAGGCCGATCGAGAGCGCAGGGAAGCCGCACGACTTTTGTCGAAAAATCGCATGCGCCCGTCGCTCCTTCGGAGGCGGAATTCGCGCGGAAATACAGGCTTCCGGTGCGAATTTCTCAGCATCGGCCGCGACAAGGTCAGGAGATTCTTGACAGTTCGTCCCACGCGTGCAACTGTTCCCGCGATCGGTAACAGTTGTGCGCGCGCGTGGCGTGATCGGGGCGCCGGACCGGATCCCGTGATGACCCGGCCGGGCCGACCGTAGCCCGCGCGGAAGGGGCCGCGGCATGTAGCGCCGCCGCCCTGCGGCATCAATGGAGTCCACGCCCGGCCCCGCGGGTTCAGGCCGGGAGCATCATGATCCCGCGTTCCAGCCCACTCACCCTCCCACGGGAAAAGGACCGCATGGAGACCCGCTCCACATCTCCCGCGCCCGCCGCGGCACGCCGGCCGCGGCGGGGATTCGCGCGCGCGCTGCCGTTCGTGGCCACCGCCGCGGCGGCCGCGCTGCTGGCGGCGGCGAAGAACGGCAGCGCCGGCGCCGCCCCGCCGCCGCACGCGGCCGTGACCGACACGGTTCCCACCGCCATCACCTGGCGCGAGCCCGACTCGGTGAAGAGCGTGAACGGGCTGCTCGACGTGACCCTGGCCGTGGTGCAGGCCAACGTGCGCGTGCCGCTGGACTCGACGAAGACGCAGTCGCTGAAGGCGTACCGCCTCCTCGTCGCCAACGGCGTGCGGGTGAACCGGCCGCCCAGCTACCCCGGCCCCACCTTCATCGTCCAGCCGGGCGACCGGGTGCGCATCAACCTGATCGACAGCCTGGGGACGTCGGACAACACGGTGTGCCAGCGCTACAACGCGTCGGCCGCCGGGAACGACACCTTCCCCGAGTGCTTCCACGGGCCCACGTACACGAACCTGCACTTCCACGGCTTCCACGTGACGCCGCAGGACTCGGGCGACAACGTGCTGCTGCAGATCGCGCCGGGGAAGTCGTTCCAGTACTCGTTCGTGATCCCCATGAACCAGTCGGCGGGAACGCACTGGTACCACCCGCACAAGCACGGCTCGGTGGCGCTGCAGGTGAGCAACGCCATGTCGGGCGCGTTCATCGTGCGCGACACCACCACCGGGCTGGACTCGCTCGACAAGGCGATGGGGATCCGCGAGGTGCTGGCCGCGGTGCAGCAGGTGGACTCGAGCATGAACCTGGTCGACAAGGGGCTCGCGGCGTCGAACACGGTCAACGGGCTCAGCTCGGCGCAGTTCCCCCTCCGCCCGGGCGAGGTGATCCGGCTGCGGCTGGTGAACGAGAACGTGGCCAACTCGGCCAACTTCCGCATCTTCTTCAGCTCGACCACGGGCCCGCTTCCCCAGGCGTACGACATCGCGCGCGACGGGGTGCAGTACGACAACGCCAACTACGACCTGGGCTCGCCCGACACCACCCTGTACATCTACCCGGGGAACCGGCTGGACCTGTACGTGAAGGCGCCGAACGTGTCGTCCGGCACCTTCGAGATCGATGCGCAGTCGGTGAGCACCGAGCGCAACTCGCGCAAGGTGCGGCAGGCGGGGATCCGGCGGATCCTGCAGCGGCCCGGACGGCTGCTTGGCTTCCGCATGGTGCGGGCGGCCCCCGGCGAGACGTACGCCACGCAGCTGCCGCAGGCGCTTCCGCCGCTCCCCGGGTTCCTGGCCAACATCGGGGTGACGAAGGACACGGCGGTGGTCGTGTTCAACGACACGGGCTTCGCCAACCGCTTCACGTCGCCGACGAACCCCACGCAGAACCCCACGCAGTTCTACCTGGGGACGTTCCAGAACCCGTACATGCAGTTCAACGACACCCTCGTGTACATCCCCCGCACGCTCTCCGGGCGGCGGGTGCCGATGGTGCTGGGCGACAGCCAGACGTGGTTCATCATGAACCGGGGCGTGTCGAAGAACCACCCGTTCCACATCCACATCAACCCGTTCCAGATCATCCACGTCAACTACGGGCCCGGCGACAGCTTCGCGAGCTACTACGCGTTCCTGAACGCGGCGGCCGACTCGGGGCACCCGGTGTGGTCGGACGTGTTCCCGCTGCCGCTGCCGTACGTGCCGTCGGGCCAGACGGACTCGGTCCCCGGCTCGGTGTACATCAAGCAGCGCTACGACGACTTCGACGGGTGCCCCAACTGCGGCCCGGCGTGGGGGGATTTCGTGATGCACTGCCACATCCTGGGCCACGAGGAGCGGGGGATGATGCAGCTGATCGGCATCTTCCCGTCCCTCGCCGAGGCGACGACGTACATGAACGCGCACCCCGTGCCGGTGCTGCGTGGGCTGGCGCCGCCGCCGTCGCGGCAGCGCGCGCGTCCGCGCTCCGGCCCCGGCTCGGGGACCGGCGGCGGAGGAGGCCACGGCGCCGGGACGGGCGGTGGAGGCGGCGGCGGTGGCCATCACCACTGACGACGCGCTGACGCCCTGCGTGCGGCAGCCCGGAGATCGCTCGATCTCCGGGCTGTCTTTTTTCTCACGCAGAGTCAGCAGGGTCAGCAGCAAACTGCAGCTGTTCTCTCTGCTGACCCTGCTGACTCTGCGTGAGACTATCCCTTTTCTCCGTTCGCCCCCTCGTCGTAGACGGCGATCGCGCTGGTCTTGAGGAGGAGATAGAGCTCCGTGCCGGGGCCGATCTCCAGCTCCGCGAGCGCGTCGGCCGTGACTTCCGCGACCAGCGGCGGCGCGCCGGGAGCCACGCGGGAGGAGACGAGGTGAAACGCGCCCGCCGTCTCCACCGACTCCACGCGCGCGGGGACGGCGTTGCGCGCGGAGATGCCGGCCGGCGGCTCCAGCGCCAGCACCACCTCGTCCGCGGGGATGCCGACCATCAGCCGTCCCCCCGGTGGGAGCGACGAGCGCGGCACCGTCAGCGCGGGGCCGCCCGTCCCGTCGCCCAGCCGCACGCGCGTCGTCTCCGCCCCCGTCTCCACCACCACGGCGGGGATGACGTTCTGGTACCCCTCGCGCTCCGCCAGCGGGAAGACGTCCGGCCGGCGCAGCACCGCGCGCGGCTCGCCCCGCGCCACGATCCGCCCCTCGCGCAGCACCACCAGGTCGTCGCAGAGCGCCTGGACTTCGACGGGATCGTGGGAGACGAGGAGGACGGGGAGGCCGAACTCGCGCTGCACGCGGGCGAGGAAGGGGAGCACGCGCCGCCTGAGCGCCGCGTCGAGCGAGGCCAGCGGCTCGTCCAGCAGCAGCAGCCGCGGCCCCGAGCAGAGCGCGCGGCCCAGCGCGACGCGCTGCCGCTCGCCGCCGGAGAGGGTGCGGACGGGGCGGTCGAGGAGCGGCTCCAGCTCCAGCACGCGCACGACGGAGTCGAAGGAGACGTCGCCCCCGTGGCCGTTGCGGAGCGCGCGCCCGTGCCCCGCGCGCAGGTTCCCCCGCACGTCGAGATGGGGAAAGAGCAGCGAGTCCTGCGGCACGTACCCCACGCCGCGGCGCTCGGGGGGAACGCGGATCCCGCGCGCGCTGTCGAGCCACGTCTCGTCCCCGAAGCGGATGGTGCCGCGCGCATTGCGGCGCAGCCCGGCGACGGTCTCCAGCAGCGTCGTCTTCCCCGAGCCGGAGACGCCGAACACGCCGGTGACGCGGCGGGTGGTGGCGAAGCCGACGTCCAGGTCCCAGCGGCCCAGCGGCACGCGCACCTGCACCGACAGCGGCGGCGTGTCCGTCATCTCCGCGCCGCGGCGGCCCGCGTCTGCGACAGCGCTTCCGTCGCGTAGACGGCCGCGAACCCGGCGACCAGCGCGATGGCCAGCAGCGCGTTCGCCTCGCCCTCGCGGCCTGCCTGCTGCGCGCTGAAGATGGCCGTCGCCAGCGTCTGCGTGCGCCCGGGGATGTTGCCCGCGAGGATGATCGTCGCCCCGAACTCGCCCAGCGCGCGGGTGAAGCCCAGGATGAGCGCCGCCAGCAGCCCGCGCGCGGCCAGGGGGAGGGTGAAGCGGAGGAAGGTCGCCGCGCGCCCGTGGCCCAGCGTGCGGGCGATGTCCTCGTAGCGCGGGTCCACCGCCTCGAAGGAGACGCGCGCGGTGCGGACGACGAGCGGCGTCGCCATCACCGCGCAGGCGATGACCACGGCCTTCCAGGTGAGGATCACGTCCAGGTCGATCCCCGTCGTCGCCCGCCCCAGCGGCCCGTCGTACGCGAACAGGCGCAGCAGCAGGTAGCCGACCGCCGTCGGGGGAAGGACGAGGGGGAGGGAAAAGAGGGTGGAGACCACGCGCTTCCCGCGGAACTCGCGGCGGGCGAGGGCGTAGGCGACGAGGGTGGCGGGCCCCATCACCAGCAGCATGGCCAGCCCGGCCCAGGCCACGCTCGATTCCAGCGCCCGCAGCGCCGCCTGGTTCACGGCCTGGCCGCCGTCTGCGCGCCCACGGGGATGAAGCCGTGCTTCGCGAACACCCGCGCCGCGTCGGCCGTGGAGATGTACGCCAGGAACCCGCGCGCGCCCTCGGGGTTCGCCCCCTCGGCCACCTGGGCGACGGCGTAGCGGATCGGCGGGCCGTCCTTCACCTCGTACAGCACGCGCGTGCGGTCGGCGAAGGCAAGCTGGTCGGTGCGGTAGACGAGTCCCGCCACGTCGGGGTCGGCGGCGACCAGGCCGATCGCCGCGCGCACGTCCGGCGTCGGCGCGATCCGCGGCTGCACCGCGTCCCACAGCGGCTTCCCGTCGCACCGCACCGCCGTCATCCACTTCTTCGCATAGATCCCCGCGGGGACAGCGGAAGGATCACCTGTCGCCACGTGCTCGAAGGGGAGCGTGGCCAGCGCGCAGGGGCCGTCCATCCGCGCGGTGCTGTGCGTGCTGGCGACGACGACCAGGGTGTTGGAGAGGAGGTCGCGCCGCGTGCCGTCCACCAGGCGGCCGCGGTGCTGCACGGTGTCCATCCACGCCTCGCTGGCGCTCAGGAACAGGTCCATCCCCCGCGCCGCGCCGATCTGGTGCGCCAGGTCGTTGGAGCCGGCGAAGTTGAACGTCACCTGCGTCCCCGTGCGCCGCTGGTAGTCGGCCGCGAGCTCCTGCAGCGACTCGCGCAGGCTGGCGGCGGCGAACACCACCACCTCGCTGCGTGCGGGCGGCCTGGCGGCGTCGTCGCGCGCGCACGCGGCCAGCGCGGCCATCGTCATCGCGATGAGGATGCAGCTCTTCATGATGTCGGCCCCGGGTGGAGGATCAGAATCTATGGCGCGGGGGGAGATTGCAGAACAGTTGATACGGTCGCTACCGGGATCGTGGACGCGTCGCGCGGCATCGCACCCTCTCCGGCTCGCCTGCGCTCGCCACCTCTCCCGTAGTGGCGAGGACGCGTGCGCGGACGGCGGCGATTCGCGCCGCGCGGGATGGCCCCCTCCCCCAGCCCCTCCCCCGCTTCGCAG
>DASUYB010000102.1 GCA_036377595.1 Longimicrobium sp.
GCGGGCACGGCTCACTCTGCTTCGTGCGTTGGCGCGCCATCTCCCTCTCCAGGCTTGGGGAAGCCAGCGAAACCCAGGCGCGAGAAGCTATCTGTTCGATTCGTCCATGTCAAAGGGAGTCACTACCGATCTATAACCGCGTCAGCACACGATTCGGTCGGACGCACCAACGCTGACACGGGATTGGGTCTGAGATCCGGCCGTCGCCGCGCTTCCGGCGCCGGCCCGGACCGTTATACTGGACTTGAGATTGGGAGATCTGGGGATGGGATTCGGCTCGTCCACCGTCGACGGTGGGGGCGCTTCGCGCCGGGCCCTCATCCCCCCCCCGGCCCCCCTTCTCCCGACAGCAGGAGAAGGGGGGAGACCTCAGCTCGGGGAGAGGGTTCGGAGCGTGCGGGTGGCAGCATGCCCACTCCGATCTCCATCTCGTCAAAACTGGAAGGCGGTGGACGATGATTGACGACGACGCGCCGGTGGGGCGGCTGCTGACCCGGCGCGAGGCGCTGGCGGCGCTCGCGGCGATGGGCGCGGGCGGGATGGCGTTCCTCTCCGCGTGCGGCGCCACGGCAGACGCGCGCACGGCCGCGCAGCCGGGCATGTGTGTCGCACGGCCGGAGCTGACCGAGGGGCCGTACTTCGTGGACGAGCGGCTGAACCGCCGCGACATCCGCTCCGATCCCGTCACCGGCGCGGTGAAGGCGGGCGTGCCGCTGGAGCTGGGCTTCACCGTGTCGCGGTTGTCGGCCAACCGATGCACGCCGCTGCCGAACGCGGTGGTGGACGTCTGGCACACGGACGCGCTCGGCGTCTACTCCGACGTGCGCGATCCCGGCTTCGAAACCACCGGGCAGAAGTGGCTGCGCGGCTCCCAGCTCACCGACGCGGCCGGGGTGGCTGGCTTCACCACCATCTACCCCGGCTGGTACAGCGGGCGCGCGGTGCACATCCACTTCAAGATCCGCGGGACCGCCGCGTCGGGGCGGGCGTTCGACTTCACCTCGCAGCTCTTCTTCGATGAGGACGTGACGGACGCCGTGCACGCCCGGCCGCCGTACGCCGCCCGCGGCCGCCGCACGCGCATGAACTCCGGCGACGGCATCTTCCGCCAGGGCGGCGCGCAGCTCCTGCTCACCCCCGCGCGCACCGCCGACGGCTACGCCGCACCCTTCAGCATCGGCCTGCAGGACGTCTGATCCCGTCTCTTACGGAGGACTCGCAGGTCACACAGGCATCGTTCCGACTCTCTGTGACCTCCGTGCCCTCTGTGCAGGCGTTCGACAGCACCGTTTTACACGTTGGCCATAAGAGGTTGAACAGCAACAAGATACAACAAGACCCCGTCGGACGCGTGTACAACGCGTCCGGCGGGGTCTGAATCGAGGCAAGTGCTT